>JAZSLD010000228.1:0-10111 GCA_045535195.1 Clostridia bacterium
TACAGATGCACCGCAACGCCTGTAGCCATTGCACCGCCCGACTCGTTTATGCCGCCACCAAAGGTAACGTCAGAGGTTATACGCCTTGATTTGCTCACCGAACCGTCAGTTAAGGTTAATGACGAAAAAACGCTGTTTAAAGTTGTAAAAGCCGCTTTTGCACAAAGACGAAAAACGCTTTTGAACACACTTTCAAACAGTAACGCATTTTCTATGAGTAAGGAAGAACTTTCGCAAATGCTCGAAAGCCTCGGCATAGACCCACGCCGCCGTGGCGAAACACTTTCTATCGAGGAATATGCGAAGATAAGCGATAATATAAAATAAAATTTAACGGAGCAGTGACTTTTCACTGCTCCGTTTTGTCTGTATAAAAACAATCTAATTCCCATTTTAAAGGATTTGTGTCTATGTATTTCCAATATTTTTTGGTAGTCATCTTTTCCACGTATTATGTGGTCGTTTGATAACCTTTGCCAAATATTTTCACCATATTCTTTATTACAAAATCGTTTAAGCGTTGATATAAATTTTGCTGTAATTGAATTTGTAGGGGACGGCGTCCTCGACGTCCCGCAATATGAGTGTGTTTTGGGATTTGTTATTGATAATATCATGTATATATGATTAGTCATAATAACATATTTGTCAACAGAAATATAATCGTAAAATTCATTCATTTGATTTATATATTTTTCTGCAATTAAACCATATTGTGTTAATGTGTTTTTCGGGACGTCGAGGACGCCGTCCCCTACGGTTATTTCTGATAATAATTGTTTTCTGTCTTTCGTACAAATCGTTATAAAATATGCGCCAGGTTTGCTGTAATCATATCCTTTTAATCTTGTGGGCTTTCTTATTGGTAAATCCATAAAAATTATCCTTTAATATTAAATATTGTATCAAAATCTACATTTAAAATTTCTTTAATTAAAATTATTTCATCAGGATACAAATGGCGCTGTCCTACCTCAATTTTGGCTAGGGCACTGCGTGTAATGTCGCACCCGTTTGTCTGTAATTTTGCGGCTAACATATCCTGAGTCAGTCCGCTTTTTTCTCTAAGTATTTTAATGTTTTTACCGATTTTCTTTTCTATATCAATATTCAATTCTATCACCCCTGCACTTATTTAAGAACAAAGTTCTTGACAACATTATAAAATGATGATAGAATATATTTGCACCGATATAGGTGCAAATATACAATCGGTTGTCAAATATCAATAAGTTTTTGGAAAGGATGTTATGAATGAAAAAAATTGTGTCAATAGTTTTATGTTTTGTGATGTTGTTTTCTACAATGAGTGCTTTTGCTAAAAGTGAAAGTGCCAATGAACTTAAAAAATACAGCGTAATGAACGGTGACCCGAACGGCGATATGCGGTTAAATGATGATATAACCAGAGCCGAGGCTGTGTGTATGGTTTTCAGAATGCTTGGTATTGATGCCAATAGATTAGAGGATGTGCCTGTTGAATTTACTGATATAGAAAACCACTGGGCTGCCAAAGAGGTAACATACGCAAAGAAATCCGGATTAATTGCCTATGAAACCGAAACAGCATTTAACCCTGATGAAAAAGTAACAAATCAGGAATTTATTAAAATGGTTTTAACTGTTTTGGGATATAATGTGCAGGCGGATTCTATGGGTGGATATCCTAACGGATACATACAAGTAGCGTCAATGCGTGGTGTTACGAAAGATGTTACTGCAAAAATGCAAGATTATATAACACGTGCTGATGCCGCTTTGATTCTCTGCAATGCGCTTGATATTCCTCTTATGAAAATAGTTGGATTCGGCGCAGAAAAAGAATATGCAATAATGGACGGCACGAACGGCTATGACATTCAAACCTTGAGAACACTTCTTGAAGTAAAATAATAAAAAAGAACCTCCACACAGGAGGTTCTTTTTTATATGTTTTCATCAACTTTTTGTTTCTTCAACCACATTTACTACAGTAGTATCAAGGTCAAGATAGTATGTTCCGTAATATATACCTTGAGAGGAGTCTATAAGGCTCATTGTGCGTTGACCTTCAAAATAAAGCCGTCTGCCCTCAATCCTTGGGTCTTTTATGGAACTTTGTCCCCAACTTTGATGCATTCTAAATGGTGATACAACAGTATTTATGCTGTACGATTTTCCGTCGTCGGCACAATAATACCAAAACGTATTTGAGCCGTGCGGAAGTCCGCCTACTCTAAGACCAACAACTTCAAATCCCTCTCCTTGCAATCGAGTTTCTGTAAAACTTAAAAATGTAGAATATTCTTCTCTGTTCCCGTTATATGAAAGCAAATCTGCTATTTGTTCTTCCTTAGAGGGCAGGGGAGAGTTGTCTATATAATAAATGCGGTTTTCTCTGTCCCAAGTCGGCATAAGGTTGTATTTGTATCTAGGTATGCCTGTATCATACACATTTTGCCCCGAAACATAGTATGTAATTGCGTTTGCACAGATATACATTTTTCCGTTAGCGGCAAACTTGCTGTTCTCTTCTAATAATTCGCCGTTGAGCATTACCTGAATATCAGTTGACAATGCTTTCTTTACATTGCACGGCTCTGGCATAATATCTGACGGCTCGTGCGTTTTATTTACAAACAGAGTGCGTACATCATCAACATAAGTAACTGTATATCCGTATTCGCCAAGATCATCAGCCGCTATATACATAGCGTTATTAACGGCACACGATGGTATCTCTTTGCCGTGCAGAATTACCTTTATATCAGTAGGCTGTGCCCCCATTCCGTCAGGTGCGGCGCAGACTGCGGTTGCGGATAATATAACGCAAAGTAAAATTGCCAGTAACTTTTTCATATAAAACGCCTCCTTTGTGACAACAATGTATAATATTTTGTATTATATGTCAATAAACCCACGTTCAATGTAACAGTAATGTCAAAAAATCATTCCAAATATTACACTAAGGTTAAAACGTAAAAAAAGCCTTTATTTTTTGCATAAGTTATGGTACAATAAATTAAAAGGTGAAATGTAACCTTTAAGCAGATACATACGCATTTGCTTAATGACTTTTGAGGTGGATAAATGTTTGACAAATTATCGTTTTTAGAAGAACGATTTGCCGATTTAGAAAATAAAATCAGCGACCCTGAAATAATTGCAGACCAGGACCAATGGCGAAAACTTTGCAAAGAACATTCCGATATTACGCCTATAGTTAGTAAATACAGAGAGTATAACAAACTTAAAAGCGATATTGACGAGGCAAAGGAAATGCTGGACGGCGATGTTGATAAAGATTTTAAAGAACTTATAGAGGCAGACCTTGCCGAGTGCAAAGAAAAAATCGTAACGGTGGAAGAAGAGCTTAAAATACTGCTTTTGCCTAAAGACCCCAATGACGATAAAAACGTTATTGTAGAAATACGTGGCGGTGCAGGCGGCGACGAGGCAGCGCTTTTTGCAGGCACACTTTTCAGAATGTATTCAATGTATGCCGAAATGAACCGCTGGGGTGTTGAAATTTTATCATCTAACGAAACGGAACTCGGCGGATTTAAAGAAATTTCTTTTTCTATCAACGGCTCAGGCGCTTACAGCAGATTAAAGTTTGAAAGCGGCGTACACAGAGTACAGCGCATCCCATCAACTGAGTCGGGTGGCAGAATTCATACATCAACAGTTACTGTTGCGGTGCTTCCCGAAGTTGAAGAGGTAGAGGTTGAAATTAACGCAAACGATTTGCGAATAGACGTTTTCCGCGCGGGTGGACCGGGCGGTCAGTGCGTAAACACAACCGACTCTGCGGTGCGCATCACGCATATTCCAACAGGTATTGTGGTTTCATGTCAGGACGAAAAATCGCAGCATAAAAACAAAGACAAAGCGATGAAAATTCTGCGTTCCAGAATTTACGACAAAGCCCTGCAGGAGCATAACGATGCAATATCTGCAGAGCGTAAAAGTCAGGTTGGAACTGGTGACAGGTCCGAGCGTATCCGCACATACAACTACCCTCAGGGCAGGGTTACCGACCACAGAATAGGTCTTACACTGCATAAACTTGACGCTGTTTTAAACGGCGATTTAAACGAGATTATAGATGCACTTATTACAACAGACCAGAGTGAGAAACTTAAACTCAGTGAGAATTCTTAAGGAAGTTTGGTTATGACTAAAATCATTACGGCAGATAATATTGATGAAGCGGCGCAGTGTATTAAAAACGGCGGCACGGTGGTGTTTCCTACGGAAACTGTTTACGGCCTTGGTGCAGACGCTTTAAACGACGATGCAGTGCGTTCTATATTTGCCGCTAAAGGCAGACCTGCCGATAATCCTTTGATAGTGCATATTGCAAATATAGAGGATGTGTACAAACTCACCTCTTTCCAGAGTGCAGATGCAAAAAAACTTATGGACGCATTTTTCCCCGGTTGCCTTACGCTTATTATGAAAAAGTCCGATTTAGTCGGCGGCGTTGTAACAGCAGGGCTCGATACTGTGGCAATCAGAATGCCGTCTAACCCTATAGCACACGAACTGATTGAAAAAAGCGGATGCTTTATTGCGGCACCGTCAGCAAATCTTTCGGGCAGCCCCAGTCCTACCGTTGCAAGGCATGTTATAGACGATATGAACGGCAGGGTAGATTATATAATAGACGGTGGTGCAAGCGAGATAGGGTTAGAGTCTACCGTTGTTGATGTAAGCGGCGATGTTCCCGAAATTCTTCGTCCCGGTAAAATTACGTACGAAGAGTTGAAAGAGGTTGTACCGAATATCATCATAAACAAAGGTATATTAAAAGAAACCGACAAACCAAAAAGCCCCGGTATGAAATATAAGCACTACGCACCTAAGGCAGATGTCACCGTGGTTATGGGCAGTAAAGATAATGTTAGAAAGTATATTGAAAGCAGAATAACTGACGGAGTAGGCGTTCTTACCTACAAAGGCGGCACGTATAACGGAGCATACGTTATAAACGCAGGCGACAGTATGGAAGAGTACGCAAACGGGCTTTTCTATAACCTTAGATTATTTGACGAACACGGAGTCAACACTGTATATGCGGAATTTGCCGACGAAGGCGGCATAGGCTTAGCGGTTAAGAACAGACTTTTTAAATCCGCAGGTCATAAAACCGTAGATGCAAACAATATAAAATAAAAATTCTGCCGGCCCACGGTAGATAAACATCTAATATTAATGTGGGCAGAAAGGTATCAGGAATTAAACTATGAATATTTTGCTTGTATGCACAGGAAATACTTGCAGAAGCGCCATGGCAGGCGGCTTGTTTGAAAAAGCCATTGACGACGACGGCGACGGGAGTATCAGTATAGATACTGCCGGCATAAACGTATATATGCCAACACCTGCAAGCGATAATGCAGTAAAAATTATGGAGGAGATGGATATAGATATCTCCGACCATATGTCGAAGCAGGTTACAAAAGAGGATATTGACGAGGCAGACCTTGTACTTGTTATGACCTTAAGCCACAGAAACACTTTAATAGACCTTTATCCGCAGCACAGCGATAAAATTTATACATTCCCCGAATACGCCTACGGTAGCGACGATGAAATATCTGATCCCTTCGGCGGCGACGAGGAAGAGTACAGAGAATGTGCACATCAGTTGAAAGATGCCATAGACGCTGTAGTTGCTAAAATAAAATCAAACGGAGCAAATCTATGATTATAGATACGCTTAAAAAACAGTATACAGACGGCATAGACGCAATTAACCAAGCATCGTTTTCACATCCTTGGAGCAAAGCACTTATTGAGCAGGATATGGACAACCCCAACTGCTTTTATGCAGTAGGTGTAGAAGGAAATGACGTTATAGGCTATGCCGGAATGACAGTTATAGCGGGTGAGGCTAATATAACAAATATAGCCACACACCCCGACAGACGCCGTGAGGGCATTGGCAAAAAACTGCTTTCACGATTGATTGATATTTGTAAAGAAAATAACTTCCTGCTTATCACCTTAGAGGTGCGCAGGAGCAATATAGCCGCTGTTGCGTTGTATGAAAGCCTCGGATTTAAAATTGAGGGTGAAAGAAAAAAATACTACAGCGACAACGGTGAAGATGCATTGATAATGACAATGAGTTTTTAAGGTGGTGATACTTTGTCATTGATTTTAGGGATAGAGACCTCGTGTGACGAAACTGCCGCTGCCGTTGTTAAAGACGGTCGCGAGATTTTGTCAAATATCATCTCTACCCAGATAGAAATACATAAAAAATTCGGCGGAGTGGTGCCTGAGATAGCATCACGCAAGCATCTTGAAATAGTACACGCCGTTGTGGCAGAGGCACTTGAACAGGCAGACGTCACGTTTGACGATATTGATGCCATTGGTGTAACATACGGTCCGGGACTTGTAGGAGCGTTGCTTGTGGGCGTATCGGCTGCCAAAGCGCTTGCGTTTGCGCTTGATAAGCCGCTAATTCCCGTACACCATATACGTGGCCATATATGCGCAAACTTCATTGAACATAAAAAACTTGAGCCTCCGTTTATATGCCTTGTGGCATCGGGCGGACACAGCCATATAGTGCACGTTAAAGATTATACCGAGTTTGAAGTTTTAGGCAGAACTCGTGATGACGCCGCAGGCGAAGCGTTTGACAAAGTTGCAAGAATATTAGGCTTGCCGTACCCCGGCGGTCCTGAAATTGACAAATGTGCTGTGGGTGGCGATGAAAACTTTGCCAAGTTCAAAAAAGTTTCTTTTGGCGAAGGTAATTACGATTTCAGTTTCAGCGGTATTAAAACCGGCGTTATGAATTATGTGAACAACGCACATCAAAAAGGCGAGGCGTTTAAAACTGAAGATATTGCCGCAAGTTTCCAGAAAAGCGTGGTAGAGGTGCTTGTTGACAGATTGCTTGAAGCGTCTGACAGGTGCGGAATTAAAAAAATTGCATTGGCAGGCGGCGTGGCGGCAAACTCAAGGCTTAGAAAAGAACTCGAAAGCCGCAGCAACGGTTACGATATATACTTCCCGTCACTTCCGTTCTGTACAGACAATGCCGCTATGATAGCATCAAGTGCGTACTACGAGTTTTTAAAAGGAAATATCGCTGATATGAGTTTAAACGCAGTACCGTATCTGGATATTGAAAATAATTAAAATATGTATATAACAAGGAGGAGAAACGAATGAAAAAATTTAGAGGGTTACTTGCAATGGTAGTTGCACTTACGGTAGTATGTGCATCATTTGCAACCGTATCTGCAAAAGGATTTGCAGACGTAAGTGCAAGCAAATACGCATGGTGCGTAAACGAGATTTCAGCCATGGCTGATGATGGCATCATAAGCGGTTACACAGACGGAACATTCAAACCTGAAAATACTGTTACTAAACTTGAGGCTCTTGCTTTGGTTGCACGTGTTCTCGGCAGCCGTGAAGAAGTAAATGCTTCATTAGTTGAAAAAGCAAAAGAACTGTATGAAGAAAAAATTGAAGATTACGCTCTGTCTTTCGGTACAGACGAAATCTGCTATCTGCTTCTTAAAGGTATAATCTTTGAAGACGAACTTGACGATTACCTCGCAGGCGGTGCTGCAAACGAGGGTATGAAGCGTTACGAAGTTGCCGTACTTTTAACAAAAGGTATGGGCGCTGAAAAGGAAGTAAAAGATAAAGTTACTGCTGTTCTTGATTATACAGATACACTCCAGATACCCACAAATGCCAGAAAATACGTTGAATACGTTACAGAACAGGGACTTATGCAGGGTATGGGCGATAACACCTTTGCTCCTTTAAATAATGTTACCAGAGCGCAGGCTGCATTGGTGCTTTATAAATTGCAGGATTTAACATCTTATGATATGTTCAAAGGCATTGTAGCATCATACGATCAGGCTACAAGAACTATCAGATTTAAACTTACTGACGACACCAACAAAGCATACACAGTTTTGCCTAAGAGCGTTACATTGCGTTGCGACGGCGAGATTATCGAACCCGACGATATCAAAGTCGGCTGGGAAGCAGTTGTTACCACTCAGGACGATATGCTTTATGTGGTTGATTTCCTTACCGCACAGAGCGACGGCATCATTTCAGGTAAACTCGTATCTGTTGCAAAAGCAACTGATGCAACTACTTTGAAAGTTGAAGATATGACGTCTGCAGATAAAGAAGTTGTTTCATATAAAACTGCTGATGATGTTGTAATTACATACGACGGCAAAGAGGGCAAACTTACAGACCTCGCTGTTGGTGATTATGTAAAACTTACTGTTAAAAACAATAAGATTACAGTTATCAATGCAGAAACCGCTAAAAAAACTATTAAAGGTACAATTACTGCAATAGATCTTACAGACGGTGTAAGCATGACAATCAAGTCAAACGATGTTGAGGAAATCTACCCCGTGGCAACTAATGTAAAAGTAGCGAAAAATGCTGACAGTGCTACAATGACAGATATTTTAGTTGGTGATAAAGCCACAATCAAACTTGAATACAATGTAATCACAAGTATTGATGCTACAAGCACAACCACATCAGACACAGGTATCATTCAGTCAATCAATATTGCACAGACACCTACCATCATAATCAAGATTGGCACACAGACATACGAATACCCCGTAGCACGCAATGCTAAAATTCTTTTAGACGGCGAAGAAGGCACAATCTATGATTTGCGCATCAACACAAACGCTACTATCACATTAGAAAGCGACAGCATTGTTAAAATTGATACCACACCTACCGCTGAAGATACAGACGTTCAGGGTCAGGTAGTAGGCGTAAATGTTTCTTATAACCTTATTCAGGTTAAGTATATTGACGCTGCTTCAGGTACTGAAAATGTAGAGCAGGTATTTGTAAAGAACGGTGCAAGAATTATTTCTACAAACTCCGCTACAGATAAAAAACTTAAAGATGTTGAAGTTGGTCAGACAATCACTGCTATGGGTTCACGCTCATCAGGTGTGTTTGAAGCAACAACTGTAATTATCAGAAACTGATAAATTTAATCAAAACAAAAAAGCGGGCGCAGCGCGCTCGCTTTTTATTTTAAAAGCACGTTTATTCACATATTATTTGGGTAAAATAATTCAAAAGAAATGTGAAAGGGTGTTTATTATGATACAAGACAAAAGAAAAGTTGTAGTTATCGGAACGGGATTTGTCGGTATGAGTTATGCATACGCAATGCTTAACCGCAATGTGTGCGACGAACTTGTTCTTATAGATATAGACAAAAAAAGAGCAATCGGCGAAGCAATGGACTTAAACCACGGTCTGGCTTTTTCAAGTGCTAATATGCGCATCTATGCAGGTGAGTATTTAGACTGTGCTGATGCAGATATAGTCGCAATATGCGCAGGCGTATCGCAAAAAGCAGGTGAAACCAGAACTGATTTGCTCCAGAGAAATGCCGAGGTATTTAAATCAATCGTTACTCCCGTTGTAGAAAGCGGTTTTGACGGAATATTTTTAATCGCTACAAATCCTGTTGATATTATGACCAGAATTACCTGCAAACTTTCAGGCTTTGACAGTTCCAGAGTTTTTGGTACGGGCACAACGCTGGATACCGCCCGTTTAAGATATCTGCTCGGCGATTATTTCAGCATTGACCCCAGAAACGTACATGCGTATGTTATGGGTGAACATGGCGACAGTGAATTTGTGCCATGGTCGCAGGCAATGGTAACAACAAAACCCGTACTTGAAATATGCGAGGAGTCGCGCGGTAAATATACGCGTGAGGAGATGGAGGCACTCAGCGTTGAAGTGCGTGAGGCGGCGTATAAAATTATCGAGGCGAAACGTGCAACTTATTACGGAATAGGTATGGCAATGACCAGAATAACGCAAGCCGTATTTGGTGACGAAAACAGCGTGCTTACTGTTTCTGCAAAGTTAAACGGTGAGTACGGGCAGAAAGATGTTTATATAGGTGTTCCTGCCGTTGTCAACAGAAACGGAATACGTGATGTTGTGCGCCTGCCGCTTTCAAAAGCAGAACTCAATAAATTTTCTGATTCGTGCGATAAATTGCAAAATCTGTATAACGAACTTAAACTGTAGGAGAAAAATATGCTTAAAATTAAAGAAGCCATTATTGTAG
>JAZSLD010000139.1:0-4440 GCA_045535195.1 Clostridia bacterium
ACTAAAGTTCACGGCAGCCGCTCCGCGGTGAGTTCTGCAAATCTTTCCCAATGCCTCGCACCACCCGCCATCTCTCTCCAAGCGAAAGTATTTTGCGTACTATTCCGCATCACAGCGTTTAATACAAGAAATATTTTATCACAACGATTTTAATTTGTCAAGATGTTTTTTGAATTTAACGCACATTTGAATTTTCTATAAAAAAGGCACAATGCATATGCATTGCACCTTTTTAAGCTGGTGATGCGACTTGAACGCACGACCTGCTGATTACGAATCAGCTGCTCTACCGACTGAGCCACACCAGCGAATATGGTGTTATTATACTAAAAAACATATATAAAGTCAAGACAAAAATCTTATACCTTTGCTTGACTTTGTTTCATAACGGTACTATAATAGAATAGTTAATAATTATAACAGAGGTGTACCTATGGGTATAGAAAAATTTGACAAGAATTTTGTCATTAAAGCCGAATCAGGCGAATAATTGGAATTTTATTCTGTAAAAGATGCTCCGTTTGTTGTTGACGGATTGTATTGGTTTAATGAAAACAAAGAATTTGTACGTATCAAAGCAGAAGACCGTGATGCGTGTACCGTTGACGGTTGCCACCCCAACGATTTAGGCTTTTACAGAATGGGCAAGGCTATTTGCCCGATAGTTGAGAAAGCACTTAAAAATTCTAATATATTATAAGGAGATAGTTAAAATGTCAGAATGTACTCACAACTGTGAAACTTGCGGCGAAAATTGTTCAAGCAGACAGCCGCAGAGTTTCTTGGAAAACCCGCATGAAATGTCAAGTGTTAAAAAGGTCATTGCCGTAATGAGTGGCAAAGGCGGCGTTGGTAAATCGCTGGTAACCTCTATGATGGCAGTTACTGCTCAAAGAAACGGCTACCACACCGCTATTTTAGATGCTGATATCACCGGCCCGTCAATCCCAAAAGCATTTGGTATAACAAAACGCGCTATGGGAAATGAATTCGGTTTACTGCCGGTTGCATCAAAAACAGGTATAGATGTAATGTCTGTTAATCTGCTTTTAGATAATGCAACAGACCCCGTCGTATGGAGAGGACCTGTTATTGCCGGTACGGTAAAACAGTTCTGGACAGACGTTATATGGGAAAATGTTGACTATATGTTTGTTGATATGCCTCCGGGAACAGGTGATGTTCCGCTTACTGTTTTTCAGTCGCTTCCCGTTGACGGAATTATTGTTGTTACATCTCCGCAGGAGTTGGTTTCAATGATAGTTGAAAAAGCAGTTAAGATGGCAAAACTTATGAATGTACCTATTATGGGTATAGTAGAAAATATGTCTTACTTCCCCTGCCCCGATTGTGCAAATAAGCATTACATTTTCGGTGAAAGCCATATTGATGAAATTGCGGCAAACTTCGGGATTGATAAAGTTGTAAAACTTCCTATTAACCCGATGTTTGCAAAACTGTGCGACGCAGGCACTATTGAAACCGTACCCGATAGCATAACAAACGAACTTTCAGTATTTATTAACGAATAAGAACAACAAAGGACTTGGAAATTCCAAGTCCTTTTAAATTTTATTCCGCGCTTTCTATACAGAACCAGAAAGTTGACCCCTCACCTATTTTACTGTCAACACCATATTGCGCATTATGTGCAGCCAATACCGTTTTTACTATTGATAATCCTATTCCCGTACCTACAGACGCACGCTTATGAGTATTGCTTGCCCGCCAGTACCGCTGCCACACTTTCGGCAATTCGTCCTGAGCAATGCCGTTGCCGGTATCACGTACAGAAAAACGTATTTTACCGGCTTCGTTTTCAAGAGTAATATAAACTTTACCACTAACTCCCGATTCAAGTTTTGACAAATCAAGAATATCGTTTACAAGCATCGAAAGCCTGTCGGCTTCGTCTACAATTACATTTGTATGGAGCGTACGTTTTTGGTCGTCTTTACCGGAAAGGTCGCGTATCATCTCGGCATACGACTTAATTATAGTAAGCGGTGTACGCAAATCGTGCGATACGTTCGCCAATAAATCACGTCGAAGTTCATCAGTTTTAGAAAGAGCATCCTATCATCAGCAACTAAAACTGTATACATAAATATTCCTCTTCTCTACCATAATAAAACGTCATTGTGAAATCCAAGTGAAACTTTAAAGGAATTTATATTAAAAATCCGCCGTTTACGCCAAATATCTGCCCTGTAATAAACGATGCGCTGTCTGACGCAAGATAAAGTGCCATAGATGCCACATCATGCGGCTTACCGATAGTCTGTAGCGGTGTTTCATCAATAAGTTCTTCCATCGTTTCAGCATCTATCATGCCGTTCATATCGGTATCAATAATTCCGGGGGCAATACAGTTTACGGATATACCGGACGGGCCAAGTTCTTTAGCAAGTGCTTTTGTAAAGCCGATTATTGCTGCTTTGGTTGCAGAATATGCCACCTCGCACGACGCACCTGTAACTCCCCATATAGACGAAATATTTATAATTTTACCCCGGTGATTACGTATCATTGCGTGAGCCACCTCACGTGTGCAGTTAAACACACCGCCTACGTTTATATCAAAAAGTCTGTCCCACTCATCCTTTTCAGTATCGGTAAAAAGTTTTTGCATAGCAACACCTGCATTATTGATTAAAACATCAATATCGCCAAAACGACGGTTTGCAAGTTCTATCATATGCGCAACCTGATGTTCGTCGGAAACATCGGCTTTTACAGGCAATATATTTCCAAATTCTTCCGCAAGTGCAACGGCTTCCCTCTCAGAATTAAGATAATTGGCAACAACATTATAGCCATTTTCACAAAAAAGTTTTGCGCACGCTTTACCAATTCCGCGTGATGCACCGGTGATAAGTACGGTTTTATTCATAATGACACCTCCGTTAATATCCATATTAACACTTTTTTTACAAAATTACAATTGCATTTTTCGAATTGTGTGGTATAATTATATGTTGTAATATTATGTGTGAAATAAACAATACTAATTTATAATATATTCCAGAGGTATTTAATAATGGGTTTATTCGGTGGAAATTTTTCAAAAGTAGGTCCCGGTGTATCAAAAAACGCACCTGAAAAAAACAGATTTTTCTTGTTTTTTGAGTTATTAGGAAGAAAATCCTCAAAACTTATTCCGCTTAACATAATGTATTTTATTACGCTGCTCCCACTTATATTTGGTGTAATTCTTTCTGTAACATTCAATCCACAGATTTTATCCGGCGGAAATATATATACTGAAAATCTCGGTAAACTTCCCGTATTTATTTTCACGGGCGATATTATCGGTCTGGCACTCATAATTGTTTCCATATTTGTAACCGGTCCTGCAACCTGCGGTTTCACATACGTTCTGCGAAATATGCAAAGGCAGGAACATACATGGATTTTAAGCGATTTCCGTGAGCAATTTGCTAAAAACTATAAGCAGGGCGTTATAATGAGCATAATCGATATAGTTGCTGTTTTTATACTCTATGTCGCATATTGCTTCTATGCATACTCAATGCCAGTAATTATGAGCAACAATGCCGTGTTTGCTGCCTTTGGAAAGTATTTTATTATTGTTATTGCCGCACTTTTCATTATAATGCATTACTACATTTATATAATGATAGTAACATTTGATATGAAATTGAAAGATATATTAAGAAATGCCGCCATCTTCTCGTTGGCAAAACTTCCGCTTAACATATTTGTATCTGTTATACTCGTTGCGGCAATTTTTGCAAGCGTATGCTACTTCATAGTTGGCGTTATTTGCGCATTGATTATTACATTATCACTCTTAGGATTTATTATTGTGTTCAGCGTTTATCCAACTATTGAACTTTCTATGATTTCTTCTCAACTTCCCGACAGTGATGATGAAGAAGAAAGAGCGTTTGAGGATACAATATAACAAATAAATTGTTTTAATATATCATTTATGGGTATACAAAGGATTGAGAGCGATTATGAGCCTTAAACACGTTGAGATTTTTACCGACGGAGCATGCAGCGGTAATCCCGGAAAAGGCGGCTACGGCGTTATTTTAAAATATAACGGTGCTTTAAAAGAAATGAGCGAGGGTTTTGTGCTTACAACAAACAACCGTATGGAAATTCTTGCTGCTATTAAAGGGTTGGAGGCACTTAAAGAGCCATGTTCCGTAACGCTTTACAGCGACTCTAAATATCTTGTTGACTCTGTTAATCAGGGTTGGCTTATTAAATGGCAGAAAAACAACTGGTACAGAACAAAAAACGAAAAGGCAAAAAATGTTGACTTATTCAAAAGATTGCTTTCACTTCTTGATAAGCACAAAGTAGAGTTTGTATGGGTGAAAGGACACGCAGGACATACCGAGAACGAGCGTTGCGACCACCTTGCTACAAGCGCAATACTTGGCGATAACTTATCTGTAGATAATA
>JAZSLD010000159.1:0-2019 GCA_045535195.1 Clostridia bacterium
CCTGACGGGTAACGTATGAAACGCTGGGTGTGGTGGTAACGTGGAGCATATACGCGTCTGCCCCCGAAGCAGTAATGCCTGCCACTATGGAATATTCCAGCATATAACTGGAACGGCGGGTGTCTTTACCTATAACAATGCGCGGTCTGTAGCCGCCCTTTGTGCAGCCTGAAAGCGCAGATGAATAATACCAGCCTAAAAATCTGCCGACTTTATACGCCTGCATTGAAGTAAGGCTTACATTGGCTTCGCCTCTGAATCCGTCTGTGCCGAAATATTTGTTGCGCACGGGAGTTGAAACAAATTCTGTTTTATTACGTAAAAATACGTCTGCGCTTATGCCAAACAGTTCGCAAAGTTGAAGTACTTTATCTATCTGCGGCAAAGCCTGGTCCATCTCCCACTTTGAAACGGACTGTCTTGATACAGAAACTTTTTCTGCCAACTGTTCCTGAGAAATCTGCGCAGCGGTTCGCAGATGCAATATTTTTTCGCCAATGGTCATTAATTATTCACCTTTCTTCAACCTATAAACTCCGATAAATTATCTTCTTATCATTTCCCGCAACCACAGGTTGCGGGAATTTACGTTTATACTTTAGAATATGCAAAATCCCCGTAATTCTATACGGGGATTTTTGATTTTTTTAATTTTTAAGATTAATTCCTTCTGTTGCAAGCGCCTCAATTATTCCGTCTACAACTTTCATTACCTCTTCACGGGTTAAGGTGCGCTCGTTATCGGCAAATTTAATCTTGGTGGTTATTGATTTTCCGCTTTCGTCAGCATAGATATCAGTAACGCTTACAGATTTTATCATCGGGCAGTTTGCAGCCGCTATAGCCTTTGCAACGGGCTCGAATTTTTCCGTTACGAACGAGAGGTCAATCTCAATTTCGGGGAATTTGGAAGGCTCTTCGTAAGCAATGGACGCATTTGCAATTTTAGCAAACTCTTTAACGTCAATCTCTGCATAAACGATATTGGCTTTCTTGTCAATCTTTTTGGCAACTGCAGAGTTTACAATACCTATTTCACCAAGCAGAATTCCGTCACAATAAATATTGTTAAGGTTTTTCGGGTGCTGGTATGAGTGTGATGCCTCTGCCTTTTTAAACTCGAGCGGTTTGTGTTTGAGTTCGTCTGTTACAACAGCAAGAATATCACGCAGTTTAAAGTAACTCTGCTCTGTTGTATTGGTTTTGCTGTAAAGGGTGATGGCAAGTTTTTTGCGCTCGTCACACATACCGTCATCTTTTAAGCCGTTTACAACTCTGCCGATTTCAAACACAGCAAAATCGCTTGCGTACGAGGTGTTATACTTAACCTGACACAACTGTGTGGGCACAATAGATTTACGAATTGTCTGAATGTTCGGATTAGTTGCATTTATCAGTTCCACGTTATCTTCTATCTCAATGCCGAGTGCCTTGTATTCGTCATAGTACGCCCATACGTACGAGTGGAGTTCGTGCATGGAATAGCGCTTAACGAGGATATCTTTAATTCTTTCTTCATCGTCTTTTTCCTGCGCAGTTCTTATGGGGTAAAGCGGCAGGGCGATTGTGTGAACGTCAAAGTTGTCGTAACCGTAGATACGTGTGATTTCCTCTATAATATCTGCTTTTAAAGTTACGTCTTTAGTCGCTCTCCAACTGGGAACTTTAACAGTAAAATTATCGCCTGAAAGTTCTACGCCGAAGCCCAAGGATTTGAGTGTTTTCACGATAGTATCATTACTGATTTCTATACCTGTATATTTATCTACAAACGCTTTATCGAAAGAAAGAGATACATCGTCGTATTTGAACGCATACTCGTCAGTAAGTGCCGATACAACCTCTGCACCGCTGTCGATATCGGTTAAAAGTTTTACAAAACGCGCAATCGCCGTTACTGTCATTTCGGGGTCAAGGCATTTTTCGTAACGGATTGATGCATCGGTTCTGTGTGCGAGCCTTACGGTGGACTTACGGATAAGTCGGATCGTAGCCATGTCGTTCTGTGAGCCAAGGAGT
>JAZSLD010000225.1:0-1748 GCA_045535195.1 Clostridia bacterium
CCTTATGCCTTTTATACTTGTATTGCCTTGATTTGCAGCGGAAGCGGCAACAATGCCGATGTGTTTAATAAGGTCAATTTTTGCCTGTATATTGTCTGCTGTGGCGGCTTTTACAGCGGCTTTCTGGGTCTCTTTTATTTCTTCAACTTCCTGTGTACCCCTGCCACAAAAACGGCTCTCAATCAGCGTAAAAGGGGTATAAACGCCCTTTTCCAATAACCAAACCTCGGCAACATCCTCCGGGTTATATGCTACTGTGACCGTGCCGCCGTTTAAGTATCTTTCTGTAAATCCATCGTGTTTATATCTTAACTTGTTGACTATCAGACCCTTTCTGCTGAATTTGCCCGTTGTCCTCGGTAAGAGGGTTAAAACCAAAGTGTTATAATCGGCTGGGATGAGATTTGCACCGGCTTGATTTAATCCATAGTTCCATATATCGCTTGCATATGGTTTTACACCGTCTGCGAGCATTTTTTCTGTATATGGGAAATTCTCAACTATTCGCTGGCTGTTGTAATACACAATGCAACGGAGAATGATTTTTTCAAAATCTGTCATCGTCAAACGTGCATCTTTTCTATAATCGTGTGCGCCTCTTTCCTGATAGTCCGGCTCTATAACGCCTTTACCCTTTAGATGTGGTTTGTATAGACCTTGCACAACATCGAAAAATTTTTCTACTGCGCCCTTCAGTTCCGGTCTATATGGTTGCAAATTTACGATGGTAGCGCCTAAATCTGCGATTTGTTCAAATGTATTTGAAACATATTCCTTTCCCATATCTGTGACCAGTGTGGCGGGAAGCATATCACAATTCCATTGCAGCGGGTTAATTAAAATACCGTGCTTTTTGCATAGTTCCGTTTTATCGCTTATAACATTTGTCATCAGGTTACGGAGACTGTAAACACCGCCTTCCCACGAGAGGGAATAACCACAACACAAACCGCTGTAAGCATCTACACAAGCGGTCAATATGGGTCTGCCTACTATTCCTCCAGCCTCATTTACAAGGTATATATCGCATATTGTAGCATCCAGCATTCCAACACCAACGGCGGGTGCAAACTCTTGTATTCCGTCCCCTAAAAGCGGTCTGTTATTGCGCTGATAGTTTTTAATTCCGTTTCTGGATATGTAATAATTCTGCATCTTTTTATGGTTTCTGTAATAATAGCGGAATTGATAGAAAGAGGGATATTGCGGCAATAGCACACCTTCAGCATTGCAATATTTCTCTTTTAGCATAAGTGTATAAGCGGTATTCAGACTGTTTTTATTCTGTGTATAGAAAAACTTGTTCAACGCCCATCGGATGTTTTTCTCATCCTCCGTCAATGGTTTTTCCGTCGTTGCAGTTTTTGGAGACAGAGCGGCTATATTCTGATACACGAGATATAACCATAGGTAGTTACAAACTGTTTGCTTGCTTATACGTCTTTCTTCTGTAATCTGTGTTATGGCTTCACATCTACGCCTTTTGTCTGTCACAAAGGGCAGCACACCAGCAATGTATGTAAAATGCTCATAGGCAAATTTACGGCTTTGTGGGTCTAAAGCGTTTATATCTGGGAGCGGGTTTAATGCTTCATCGGAGCAGGTTTCATAATCTGCCAGAGTATCAATATCAACCCATTTTGGCACGGTCTGTCTTTTGCAATCAATAATAAAGGCTTTGCCGTTCTTTATATCCAGCACCCGAATTATGGTTTCTCCGTGCCTTAATAGTTGGTTATTCTTCATTG
>JAZSLD010000111.1:0-3211 GCA_045535195.1 Clostridia bacterium
AAGCCCATCATCTTCCGTGCAACTCCTCAGTGGTTCTGTTCGGTCGAAGCTTTCAAGGACGCGGCGGTTGCTGCTTGCGACAGCGTTGAATGGCTTCCCAAGTGGGGCGGCGACAGAATCGTTTCGATGATCCGCGAAAGAGCCGACTGGTGCATTTCGCGTCAGCGCCGTTGGGGTCTTCCCATTCCCGTGTTCTACTGCATGCAATGCGGCAAGCCCGTTTCCACGCCCGAATCCATTGCAAATATCTCCGCGCTCTTTGACGAGCACGGCTCAAACGTTTGGTTCGAAAGAGATTCGATGGATCTGATCCCCGAAGGCTTTACCTGCCCGCATTGCGGCGGCAAGGACTTTGAAAAGGAGACCGATACGCTTGACTGTTGGTTTGACTCCGGCTCGACGCATTTTGCTTCGCTGATGAAGGACGCTCCCGAGCTTTGGCCCGCAGACGTTTATCTTGAGGGCGCAGACCAGTACCGCGGATGGTTCCAGTCGAGCCTTCTGACCGCGGTCGGTGCGCTTGACAAGGGTGCTCCTTTCAAGCAGGTATTGACGCACGGCTGGGTCGTTGACGGACAGGGACGTGCGATGCACAAGAGCCTCGGCAACGGTGTCGATCCTGCGGATCTGATCAAGAATTACGGCGCGGACATCGTTCGTTTCTGGGCGGCATCCTCGGATTACCACGCAGACGTTCGTTGCTCCGACGAGATTTTCAAGCAGCTTTCCGAAAGCTACCGCAAGATAAGAAACACTGCCCGTTATATTCTGGGTAACCTTTATGATTTCGACCCAAACAAAGATATGGTTGAAACAAAAGATATGGCAGAGATTGACCGTTGGGCACTTTCAAAGGCAAATGCGCTTGTATCACGTGTTCGCAATGGTTATGACGCATATGATTTCCATATCCTCTACCATGCAATTCACAATTTCTGTGTAGTTGATATGAGTAACTTCTACCTTGACGTTATCAAAGACAGACTCTACACTTCAAAAGCGTCTAGTGCAGACCGCAGAAGCGCACAGACAGCAATTTATAAAATCTTAGGTATTTTGGTTAAACTGCTTGCGCCCGTTCTCTGCTTCACATCAGAGGAAATCTGGGCAGAGATGCCGCACACAGAAAGTGACAATCTCTACAGCATCGCATTTAACGATATGCCTGTCTCTTGCGAATGCGAACTGCTCAACGACGAAAAACTTAACGAAAAATACGAACTGCTGCTTAAAGTTCGTTCTGATGTAAGTAAAGCGCTTGAACTTGCAAGAGGCGAAAAAGTTATCGGACATTCACTCAATGCTCACGTTAAACTTTTTGCAGACGGTGCAACTTACGATTTCTTAAAAGCAAACGAAGACGACCTTGTAACAATATTTATCGTTTCGAGTGTTTGTGTAGAAAAAGGCAGCGACGACAGCGCGTATAAAGCCGAAGAGGTTGCAAATCTTTCAATTAAGGTTACGGCCGCAGAGGGCGAAAAGTGCGAGCGTTGCTGGATGTTCAGCGATACAGTCGGCTCAAGTAGCGAGCACCCCACACTTTGCGCAAGATGTGCGGAGGCTATTTCTGAATAATTATAATACGGGGGCGGAATATCCGCCCCTTTTTCTTAGGAGTATAATATGGATAAAAAACTTCTTCTTGAATACGGTGTTTCGGATATTCAGGCTGATAAGTTTGAAAAATATTTTGAACTGCTTTTAGATTGGAATGAGAAGATTAACTTAACCGCTATCACAGAGGAATACGACGTTGTAACAAAGCACTTTTTAGACTCTTTAATGTGCGTTAAAAGCGACGTTTTATCAGACGGCGCATCTGTTATAGATGTAGGCACTGGCGCAGGTTTCCCTGCTATACCTTTAAAGATTGCCAACAGCGGGTTAAAGGTAACTTTGCTCGACTCGCTTGCTAAAAGACTTAACTTTTTAAACGAGGTTATAGCCGAACTTGAACTTACCGATATAACCACCGTTCATGCAAGAGCCGAAGACGGTGGCAGAGATGCCGCCTTGCGTGAAAAGTTTGATGTGGCGGTATCACGTGCCGTTGCAAATCTTTCAACACTCAGCGAACTGTGCCTGCCGTTTGTTAAAGTCGGCGGATACTTTGTAAGTATGAAAGGCCCTAACGCAGAAGAGGAAATCGCAACTGCCAAAAACGCAATTAAAATCCTTGGCGGTAAGATTGAAAGAGTAGTGCCGTACGATATTCCCACAACAGATTTACAGCATAATCTTGTAATTATAAAAAAAGTTGCGCCAATCCCGCAAAAATACCCAAGAAGTGCCCCGAAACCTGCTAAAACGCCTCTTTAATTGTCGATATTTTACGAACGATTTTATTTCCCATCACAGGAAATGTATGTTATACTGAATATGTGGAAAAATATTCCAATTTACTACAAAATCAGGAGGCATACAAATGATGGATATGATATCAATGATTAAAGAGCAATATCTTCCAAAGGACAATATTGCGCAGATACCAGCAGATAAAATTCTGCCGAATCCGTTTCAGCCGAGAAAGAATTTTGACGGTCCCGCATTGGAAGAAATGAGCCAGTCGATTAAACAATACGGCATATTGCAGCCGATTACCGTGCGCAAAGTTTCGCCTACGCTTTATGAACTTATCGCAGGTGAAAGACGTCTGCGTGCCGCAAAACACGCAGGGCTTGAAAAAATTCCCGCAATTGTTGTTGAAATGAGCGACAGCGACAGCGCCGCCGTTGCGCTGGTAGAAAATTTGCAAAGGCAGGACTTGTCGTTTATGGAAGAGGCAGAAGCCTACAGCGCACTCATTGCCATACACGGCTTTACTCAGGAACAGATTGCCGCAAAACTCGGCAAAAATCAGTCTACTATAGCAAATAAACTAAGACTTCTGCGCTTGCCCGAAAGCGTTAAAACGGCAATATGCGAACATAACCTCACCGAACGCCACGCACGAGCACTTTTGCGTATTCCCGATGAGGACAAGCAACTTGAAGCACTAAAAAAAATATGCGATAATTCGTATAACGTCAGCGAAACCGATGCTTACATAGATAAACTTTTGTCAGCAAAGCAAGAACCTGCGCCTAAGTCTGTTCCTAAACGCACGGGCATAATGAAAGATGTGCGTATTTTTATGAATACTATTAATCGTGCAGTTTCTGTTATGATAGAATCGGGCATATGTGCCGTGTCACAACAGACGGAATTT
>JAZSLD010000065.1:0-2002 GCA_045535195.1 Clostridia bacterium
ATGGCTACGATCCGACTTACCTTTTCACCCTCAAGGGCAAGTCGTGCTGTAAATTCCATATCTTCTGTAAGGCAGGTTGCTTTCCAGCCGATTCTCTTTAAAAGTTCTGTGTCAATAATAAAACCTGTACCACTTAACTGGCATGTGATACCGAGGTTATAACGCGCTGTCTGGAACAGACGCGAAATAGACCAGAACGAAATGGAATACGCACAGGTAATCCATGAATCGAACGGGTTTTTACTGTCGATATATCCCTGAACAACCTTGTAACCTTTGTTTATCTCGTTATTCATAGCATTGAGATAGTTTTCGTCAACAATATTGTCAGCGTCAAATATAGAAATGGAGTCGTATTTCTTCTCCATAGCAAAAATCTTATCAAACATCCACTCAAGAGCATAACCTTTTCCGCGGAGTTCGTTGTTTTCACGCTCATACACAATAGCACCTGCAGCGGCTGCACGCTCTGCAGTACGGTCAGTACAGTTATCGGCTATAACGAAAATATCGTATGCTTCTCTGGGATAGTTAAGTTTATTTAAACTATCTACCATATTAGCAATAACCACCTCTTCGTTATGGGCGGCTACAACAAGTGCAAAGGTGTGGATATCCTTCTTTTCGGCAATGGCATCGTTTTTTCTGTTATACCAACCAAAGAGCGATACAACAAAATAATAGCCACCGTAAGTAAGAGTAAACACCTGCAATATTAAACTGATTACAAATACAACGGGATGTGCGCTTAATTCTGGCACTTAAATCACCTCTCTATATTTATACCATTGAACATTATATACCAACAAAAGAAATTTTGCAACACTTATTTTTTCGTCAAAAAAACTATTTTATATTTTATTTTCTTCTTTTTTTGTCAATTTTGACGAGTTTTCACAGTTGTTTTGTGATATATGTATTGACCGCACAACATTGCTGTACTATAATAATTATATGTTGAACTGTATTTATTATGAGGTGTATACATATGAAACAAACCAGTAAATTTATCTGCAGAAGTTGCGGATATGAGTCGGCAAAGTGGCTTGGAAAGTGTCCGTCATGTTCTAACTGGAATACGTTTGACGAGGTTGCTGTTGCAGCACCTTCTAAAAACACATACGCCAAGAGCACATCTGCCGCTTTAACGCCTGATGCTGCAAGTCCCAAAAAATTAAATGAAATCGGCTACGAAAATGAAAGCCGTATAAAAACGGGTAACTCAGAACTTGACCGTGTGCTTGGCGGCGGAATAGTTACGGGTTCTATGGTGTTGGTCGGCGGTGACCCCGGTATAGGTAAATCTACCCTTTTACTGCAGATTTGCGATTATCTTGGCAATGACAACAAAGTGCTGTACATATCAGGCGAGGAATCTGCCAGCCAGATTAAAATACGTGCCGACAGACTTAAAACAAAAACTGATAATCTTATGTTGCTAAGTGAAACTAACCTCGACAATATTTTATACCACGCAACAGATATTAAACCTGATGTTGTTATTATTGACTCTATTCAAACAGTATTCAAACCAGATGTTCCCTCTGCCCCCGGAAGTGTCGGTCAGGTGCGTGAGGCAACACATTTTCTTATGCGCTTGGCCAAAGAAAACAATATCGCAGTATTTATTGTAGGACACGTTACCAAAGACGGAAACATTGCAGGACCTAAAATTCTGGAACATATGGTCGACTGCGTACTTTATTTCGAAGGCGACAGATACCAGTCGTACAGAATTTTGAGAACTGTAAAAAATAGGTTTGGCTCAACAAACGAAATAGGCGTTTTTGAAATGAAAGACGACGGTCTGGCAATGGTGGAAAACCCGTCGGAAATGCTTATATCCGGACGACCGAAAAATATATCAGGTTCAACTGTTGTATGCACGCTTGAAGGAACACGCCCCGTTCTTGCAGAAGTACAGGCGCTATCCTCGCCAACCGGTTTTAATATGGCGCGCAGAACATCTACGGGCATAGACTACAACCGTACAGTAATGCTT
>JAZSLD010000168.1:0-3729 GCA_045535195.1 Clostridia bacterium
GCCCATGATTTTAGCGATAAGAGTTTCTCTTGAGGGAGTGTTAGCCAGAGTTTTAATCTCGTCAAGGCTAATTACTTTACCATCTAAGAAACCTGCTTTAATCTCTACCTTGTCATTGCCTTTAGCAAAATCAGAAATGATTTTTGCGGGAGCAACGGGGTCAGAATCACTGATAGCCAGTGATGTGGGGCCGTGGAGTACGCCGTCGAGTTCGTCAAGACCTACCTCTTTAGCAGCAAATCTTGTGAGAGTGTTTTTTACAACTGTGTAATCAACACCTGCTTCACGGAATTTTCTGCGGAGTTCTGTATCTTCACTAACTGTCAAGCCACGGTAGTCAACCAGTACGCCTGCCTGTGCTGTTTTTAATTTTTCAACCAATTCAGCGACAGTGGTCTTTTTCTGTTCTAAAACTTTTGCGCTTGGCATTGTTTCACCTCCTAAAAATTCATGCGTGACGGAATTTCCGTCGGGCGAACAAGCATATCCGCCATCACCATATAAAATGGCGTCCAAAGAAAAAGGGTTCCGTGCATAAAGACATACCGGAACCCATAAAAAGCATAATGAAATATGTTTAAGTTCCTCGGCAGGGTTTACAAAAGCGTTGCTTTTAACCTGCTGTCTTTGGACAACGTATATACTCTATCATAAATTTTTGCGTTTGTCAAGTAAAATTTATTACCTCGGATTAAGAAAGTTTACCGGGGTTGAGTTTGATACCGGGGCCCATTGTTGAAGCAACGGCTACACTCTTCAAATACTGACCTTTAGCAGCAGCGGGTTTTGCTTTGATAATAGCGCCCATAAGTGCGTTAAAGTTGTCAGCGAGTTTCTCAGCGCCGAAAGATTTTTTGCCGATGGGGCAGTGGATAATGTTTGTTTTATCCAAACGGTACTCAATTTTACCTGCTTTGATATCAGCAATAGCCTTAGCAACGTCGGGAGTTACTGTGCCTGCTTTGGGGTTAGGCATAAGGCCTTTAGGACCTAAAACTCTACCGATGCGGCCAACAAGACCGATCATATCGGGGGTTGCTACTACTACATCGAAATCGAACCAGTTTTCGTTCTGGATTTTAGCAACGAGTTCCTCGCCGCCTGCGTAATCAGCACCGGCATCTTCAGCGATTTTAACATTATCGCCTTTGCAGAATACCAATACACGTACAGACTTACCTGTACCGTGGGGCAGTACGATAGCACCGCGAACCTGCTGATCAGCGTGTCTTGAGTCAACACCGAGTTTTACGTGAACTTCGATAGTTTCGTCAAATTTAGCTTTGGCTGTCTTAACAACAAGGTCAAGAGCCTCGTCCAGCTCGTAAAGCTTAGATTTTTCAATAAGCTTTGCGCTGTCTAAATAATTCTTACCTTTTTTCAACTTTATTTCCTCCTTTGTGGTTACACGGAACCTCATTTAAGAAATTCCTCCCACGAATTTGCGTGCCCTACTTTTAAGACACTGTGTTACCAATTAGTCCTCTACTACTACGCCCATACTTCTTGCAGTACCTGCGATCATGCTCATAGCAGACTCAATGCTGGCTGCGTTGAGGTCAGGCATTTTCTGCTCAGCAATCTGCTTAACAGCCTCTTTGCTGATAGTAGCGACCTTTGTTTTGTTCGGTACGCCCGAACCGCTCTGAATTTTGCAAGCCTTCTTAATCAATACAGCTGCGGGGGGAGTTTTTGTGATGAAAGAGAAGGATCTGTCCTGATATACGGTGATTACAACCGGAATTACAAGACCAGCGTCCTTAGCAGTTTTCTCGTTAAACTCTTTGCAGAACTGCATGATGTTAACACCGTGCTGACCTAATGCGGGACCAACAGGTGGTGCAGGAGTGGCTTTGCCTGCTTCAATCTGAAGCTTAATAAAACCCATTACTTTCTGTGCCATTTGGAAACACCTCCTTACAAACATGTTGTGGTAAAGCAAATAATGACAAATTAGAAATTGTAGGGAATGGCGCTTGCGACATTCCGAAATTTTATTCACGGTGCATCGAAAATCGCTGCACCCTACAAAAACCATCTAATCAATATTTACCAAAACGGACATACGTCCTCCCACTATAACAAGCGAAATCGCTTATTAAACTAACTTAATAAAGACAGGGTCCACCTCAACAGCGGTAACCTGACCGAATACATTGAGCGATACCTTAATGGTTTTATGCTCTTCATCAATCTCGACAATATTGCCGATCTGTCCTTCAAATGCACCGCCGCTGATTTTGACGGTGTCGCCGATATTGAACTCGGACTTGCTCTCCTCAGAAATGAGGCCCATAGAAGCAACCTCTGCCTCGGTTAAGGGGATAGGCTTGGTGGTTGTACCTACGAATCCTGTGATACCGGTGGTATTGCGCACCACGTACCATGTGTCGTCGGTCATAACCATCTTAATCAGAACATATCCGGGGAAGATTTTTCTTGTAACGGTTTTTTCTTTACCGTTCTTTTCCTCCACAACATCTTCCGTGGGCACCAGCACCTCTAAGATATAATCTTCAAGATGGCGGTTTTCCACGATTTTTTCTATGTTTGTTTTAACCTTATTCTCATATCCGGAATAGGTGTGCACAACATACCATTTCGCGTTATTAGCCATATTATGAAGTTCTCCTCTCGTACTCCCTGTCGGTTAATTACTTAATAAACTGGAATATACCGAACTGGAAGATGGCGTCAAGTATCCAAATGATAATACCGATGATAAGAACTGCGGCGATAACAACGAGGGTGTTATTGACAACCTGCTTGCGTGAGGGCCAAACAACCTTTTTCATTTCAGATTTTGCTTCTCTGAAATATTTAGCGATAGCCTTGAAAGGGTTTTTGCTTTTCTTGGCTGTGTTTGCTTCTGCCATACTGTTCACCTCTTTGATAAACCTTTTATTACCTTAATATAGGTAGAAAAGATTATTATTTTGTTTCTTTGTGCATTGTGTGCTCACGACAGAAACGGCAATATTTGTTCATTTCCAGTCTGTCGGGATTGTTTTTCTTATTCTTCATGGTGTCGTAGTTTCTCTGTTTGCATTTGCTGCAAGCGAGTGTGATTTTTACTCTCATTGCTGTGCACCTCCTTAAGTACTGCGATTAACATAGCATTTATGACTATATTTATTTTTTGCAACACAAAAAAAACCGATACTCGGCTTATCTACTATAACATACCCCACACGTATTGTCAAGAGTTATTTTTAAAAAATTTTTCTACTTATTATAATATATAGTTGCTTTTTGCTTTGTTTTGTGTTAAAATAGGATTTCAAAATAATGTAATTGTGTAAAAAGGATTGATAATATGACTGATTTTAAAAAGCAGCAGGAAATAGAACATCTGTACAGTACCATTTTGGAAACGTACAGTATTCCTGCGGAAAATTACAGCAAGTTCGAAGTTAAAAGAGGTTTAAGAAACTTAGACGGCTCCGGTGTTTTAGCAGGCCTTACAAAGGTGAGCGAAGTTCACGGTTACATAGTTTCCGAGGACGAAAAACACCCCGTTGACGGAACGCTCGCTTACCGTGGTTACGACATCGGCGATCTGGTTGAAAACTGCAACGTGGGCGGCAGATACCGCTTTGAGCAGGTTTGCTTCCTTTTGCTTGAAGGCAGACTGCCATCTTCTGAAGAAGAGTTTTCACAGTTCCTTGATTTTTTAAACGACAGCAGCGAACTGCCCGAATCGTTTACCGAGGATATGATTTTAAAACA
>JAZSLD010000186.1:0-2029 GCA_045535195.1 Clostridia bacterium
GTGGTGTTGCAATCCTGAATCACAAAAGTATGAAATACAGACTATGATTCAAAACGGGAAAGAAAAAACTATTGGTCGTGATGTTACCGTTCGTGAGATAATCGATATCGTAAAGCAGGATATGCCTTATTACAGACGTTCCGGCGGCGGTATGACATTATCCGGCGGTGAAATGCTTTGCCAGAGTGAATTTGCGTATGCACTGTTAAGATGTGCTAAAGAGGCTGCTATAAATACTGCTGTTGAAACTACGGGATTTGCACCGTATGAAAACATAGAAAAGATGCTCCCGTATATAGATACTGTGCTTATGGATATCAAGCATACAGACAGCGCAAAGCACAAGGCATTTACAACTCAGCCGAATGAACGTATACTCGAAAATGCTGTTAAAATTGCAGAAAATGCAAATAAACTTATAATACGTGTTCCCGTTGTTCCGACGTTTAATGATACAGAAGCAGAAATTGCTTCTATAGCTGAGTTTGCTTCAAAATTAAGAGGAGTAAACGAAATTAACCTTTTGCCTTATCACAACTTTGGCAAGGATAAATATATCGGCTTAGGCAGGGAATACCTTATGGGTGAACTTCCTTCACCAACAGAAGAACATATGCAAAAACTAAAATCCGTTGCCGAACGCTACGGACTAAAATGCAAGATAGGAGGGTAGGACAATGAATTACGATCTTTCGTTTCAGGACAAGATGCGCATAGTTCAAGAACTTGTTCCCGGTAAACAGATAACTATAGCGCATATCATTGCAAACCCTGATGACATTCTTTACAGAAAACTCGGTCTTGACCCGGCTGTAGAATATTCCAAAACAGCAATCGGCATAGTTACTATGTCGCCTGCAGAAACCGCAATAATCGCCGGCGATATTGCCATCAAATCTTCGGGGGTTGAACTTGGTTTTGTAGACCGCTTTAGCGGAACTTTAATTGTTACCGGTAATGTATCCGATGTTATGGCGTCGCTTACAGCGCTTGTAGATTACTGTAGAGATGTACTTGGCTTTACCGTTTGTCCTATAACCAAAACATAATGAAAAAGTTAATTTTAATGGGCAGGAGCGAAAGCGGAAAAACAACGCTTACTCAGGTGCTCCGTGGTGAAGAGGTCAGTTACGATAAAACCCAGTATATAAAGTTTGAGAACAGCCTTATTGATACCCCCGGTGAATATGCGCAGACTAATCATCTTGGCAGAGCATTAGCTCTTTATTCGTACGAGGCAGATATGGTTGGACTTTTAATCGCTGCAACAGAGCCGTATTCGCTTTTTCCGCCATGTGTAACGTGTATGGTAAACCGTGAGGTTATCGGCATTGTAACAAAGTGCGAGCAGGAGGGGGCAAATCCCGACAGAGCAGAAAACTGGCTGCGTTTAAGCGGTTGCAAAAAAGTGTTCCGGATAGACTCTATCACGGGTTACGGAATTAACGAATTAATAACGTATTTGAATAAGTAAACGAATTTTCAAAGAAAAAACAGATTTTCAAAGAAAAAAACAGAAAAATCGTTGACTTTCAAATAAATATGTAGTAAAATGTAAGTGGTACAAATGTAAATAATTTTAAAAAGGAGATAGATAAAAATGATGTCAGAATACGAAATCAAAAAACAAATTTGCGACATCGGTAAGAGAATTTACAACAGAAACATGGTTGCTGCAAACGACGGTAACATTTCTGTTAAACTCTCTGACAACGAGTTTCTTTGCACACCTACCGGTGTAAGTAAAGGTTTTATGACTCCCGAGTACATCTGCAAAGTTGATGCTAAGGGTAATGTTATCCGTGCAAACGGCAACTTCAAACCCTCATCAGAAATCAAAATGCATATGCGTGTTTATGAAAAACGTCCTGATGTAAAGGCTGTTGTTCATGCACACCCCACATACGCTACAAGTTTTTCTATTGCAGGTATTCCGCTTACTCAGCCGATTATGGCTGAGGCAGTTATCGCTCTCGGTTGCGTTCCGATTGCTGAGTATGGCACACCTTCAACAGAAGAAATCCCCGAT
>JAZSLD010000090.1:0-15854 GCA_045535195.1 Clostridia bacterium
GGCGTATACAGATACGAAGCGCCTAAAGAGGACACAAAAACTGCAGACAACCGTCACGAGGCTGTACTTCGTCAATGCCTTTTAAGTGTGGACTATGCCATGAATATAGTTGTTTTAAAAACACTTACCGGTGCTGCCCAGGCGGCTGCGTATGCGCTTGATATGTACGTTATGGAAGAGGTGCTCGGCACTATTGCCGGTGACGATACCATTATGATGGTGGCACGCACAGAGGCAAGTGCAAAAAGTATTTGCACAGACTTAAAGCGTTTTCTTGTGTGATAAATTAAAAATCAGGAGGTGACTGGTTTTGCTCAGCAGATTGTTTATTAAAAATATAGCGGTTATCGAAAATGCTGAAATAGAGTTCGAAAACGGCTTTAATATATTAACCGGCGAAACCGGTGCCGGAAAGTCTATTATAATAGATTCTGTAAACATTTTAAAAGGCGAGCGTGCCAGTAAAGAACTTATCCGTTCGGGCGAGCAAAAGGCACGTGTTGACGGTGTGTTTACAGTAGATGTTGACACTCAAAGACTTTTAAGCGATGAATTCGGCATAGAGGCAGAAGACGGGCAGATACTTATCTCACGTGAGATAACTGCCGACGGCAAAAACAATATCCGCATAAACGGTATGCCTGCAATCGGCTCTGTACTTAAAGAGGTGGGGGCGCATCTTGTAACTATCCACGGTCAGCACGACAATACCTCTCTGCTTGCTAAAAAAACACACCTTAAACTGCTCGACAGCGCCGCAGGTGACGAACTTATAAAAACACTTAATGAATATAAAGATGTTTACGATAAAACACGTGAAAAAATTGCTGAACTTGAATCAATAGAAACTGACGAGCAGGAAAAAACAAGACGACTTGATATGCTCACCTTCCAGATAGACGAGATAGAAACCGCCGCTTTGCAGATTGGCGAGGACGACGAACTGTTTGAGAAGAAAGCATTTTTGGAAAATGCCGGACGAATTGCTGAAAATACTCAAAGAGCATATGCTATGCTTTACGAAGGCGACGAGGCAGATAAATCTGCAAACGACCTTTTGTGGGACGGCATAAACGCACTCGGCGATGTGGCAGAGTATGATGCCGACCTTAAAAAAATACACGAAGAACTTACAGATTTGGGGTACGAGATATCCGATAAAGTGCGTGCTCTGCGCAAGTATATAGACACGCTTACATTTGAACCTTATGAACTTGAACAGGTTGAGGACAGGCTTGATTTAATCTATAACCTTAAAAGAAAGTACGGCTCAACCATAGAACTTATACTTAAATATTTGCAAGACGCCAAAGAAGAAGCAGACAACATAGTGCGTTCTGACGAGCGTGCAGAGCAGTTAAAAGACGAGATTGCCCGTTTCGAGGCAAAGCGAAATTTATTGGCGGACAAACTTACCTGTATTCGCACAAAAGCGGGTGCATCACTTTCAAAACAGATAGAAGAGCAACTTGCAGACCTTAATATGGCAAAGGTGCGCTTTAAAGTGAATATAGAAGATGCCGGCTATGGTGCAAATGGCAAAGACGATGTAGAATTTTTAATCTGCACAAACGTGGGCGAAGATTTTAAACCTTTAACAAAGATTGCATCAGGCGGCGAACTTTCCAGAATTATGCTGGCAGTTAAAAATGTTCTTACTATGGGCGAGAGTGCAAAAACTTTGGTGTTTGACGAGATTGACGCAGGTGTAAGCGGAAGTGCCGCACAAAAGATTGGCGAGAAACTGCGCAGTATATCATCTTCAAATCAGGTTATATGCATAACGCATCTTCCGCAGATTGCCGCACTTGCAAAAACGCACTATCTTATAGAAAAAAATGTAGAAAACGACCGCACTCTTACAACGGTTAAGCGTTTAGAGGGCGAGGACAGAGTTTTAGAACTTGCACGCACATTGGGTGGTGCAGAGGTAACCGAAATTACAAAAGCCAACGCACGCGAACTTTTAAAACAAGCGGCTTATTAAAAATACAATAGGGGGATAAGTAAAAATGAACAGAACAGACAAACACAATTACTATCTTGATATTGCAGAAACCGTTGCGGAAAGGGGTACGTGTTTAAGACGCAATTACGGCTCAATCATTGTAAATAACGACGAGATTGTATCTACCGGATACACGGGTGCACCCCGTGCCAGAAAAAACTGCATTGACATTGGTGAGTGCATAAGGGTTAAGTTAAACATTGCCCGCGGCGAGCGTTACGAACTTTGCAGAAGCGTACATTCAGAGGCAAATGCAATTATCTCTGCTTCCAGAAAAGAGATGATAGGCGGCACATTGTACTTGGTCGGCAAAGACAAAAGCACAGGCGAACTTGTACACGATGCATCATCGTGCGCAATGTGTAAAAGACTGATAATAAACGCAGGTATTGCAAAAGTTATTGTAAGAAATACCGAAACAGCGTTTACAATTATAGATGTCCGTGAAGACTGGATTGAAAAAGACGAATCTTTAGACGGACAAATGGGTTATTGATTGAAAGGAAATGAAAAAATGATAACAAAAGCACCTAAAGGCACAGCCGACGTATTGCCGTCACAAGCATATAAATGGCAGTACATTGAAAACGAAATAAGAAAAATCTGTAATGAATTCTGCATAAAAGAAATCCGTACACCTGTTTTTGAACATACGGAACTTTTTGAACGCGGTGTGGGCGAAACTACCGACGTTGTAGGCAAAGAAATGTATACCTTTAACGACAAGGGTGATCGCAGCATAACGCTCCGCCCAGAGGGTACTGCGTCTGCAGCAAGGGCATACATTGAACATGGTCTGTTCAACGACCCTCAGCCCGTAAAAGTGTTTTATCAGATTAAATGCTACCGTTACGAAAAACCTCAGGCAGGACGTTACAGAGAGTTTGCACAGTTTGGCGTGGAGGTTTACGGCTCGGGCGAACCGAGTGCAGATGCCGAGATTATGGCGCTGCCAATGCTTTTATATAAAAGGCTCGGTCTTACAAACTTACGCCTCAGCATAAACAGTATCGGCTGTCCCAACTGCCGCAAAGAATACAACAAAAAATTAAAAGAGTATTTAAGTGCGCATTACGATAACCTTTGCGATACTTGTAGGGAGCGTTTTGAGAAAAATCCTATGCGTATAATCGACTGTAAATCCCCCGTATGCGGCGAGATTGTAAAAGGTGCACCGAAACTTATTGACTGCATCTGCGATGAGTGTGCCGACCACTTTGAAAAGGTTAAAGGCTACTTAACCGCTATGGGTATTGACTATGTTATAGACCCGTATATAGTAAGAGGACTTGACTATTACACAAAAACAGTTTTTGAAATTATTGCTGATAACAAAAACTCCAACAGCGTTATATGCGGCGGTGGAAGATACGACGGTCTTATAGAGGAACTCGGCGGCAATCCGATGCCTGCCTGCGGATTTGCGCTCGGTATGGAACGCTTAATCCTTACTATGGAAGAACAGGGTATAGAAATCCCCGCCCCCAATGGTGTGGATATTTACATCGGCAACATCGGTGATGCCAGCGGAATGTATGCGCAGAAACTTGTTATGAATCTGCGTGAAGCGGGCGTAGTTGCCGAAAAAGACCACCTCGGCAAAAGCGTTAAAGCGCAGATGAAATATGCAAATAAAATCGGCGCTAAGTATAGTATGATTATCGGCGATGACGAGATTGCAAACGGCAAAGCCCGTCTTAAAAATATGGACGAAGGCACAGAGTGTGAATGTGCATTAAATGCCGATGATATAGCAAAACTATTAAAGTGATTTTGAATTTCTTCAGAAAGGAAGTTTTATATAAATGTACGAATCAATTAAAGGCTTAAAAAGAACTCACAGATGCGGACAGTTGTCATCTGCAAATATTGGTGAAGAAGTAGTTGTAATGGGTTTTACAAACTCTGTAAGAAACTTAGGCGGTGTAAACTTTATCAACCTGCGTGATATATCGGGTATTGTTCAGTTGTTTTTCAATACCGATACCCCCGAACTTTACGAAAAGGCTGCAAAGGTGCGTGGTGAATATGTGCTGGCTGCCAAAGGCATAGTGCGTGCAAGAGGCGAGGGCGCCGTAAATAAAGATATGGCTACAGGTGAGATTGAGATAGAGGTAAACGAACTTCGTATACTCTCTTCTGCTGAAACACCACCGTTTTATATTGAAGAAAACAGCGATGTTAAAGAGGAACTGCGTTTAAAGCACCGTTTCTTGGATCTTCGTCGTCCCGATATGCAGAGAAACCTTATCATGCGCCACAATATTGCAAAAATTGCGCACGATTTCTTTGACGAAAACGGATTTTTAGAGATTGAAACACCCATACTCGTTAAAAGCACTCCCGAGGGCGCACGTGACTATGTTGTACCCAGCCGTGTGCACAGCGGTAAATTCTATGCTCTGCCGCAGTCACCCCAACTTTATAAGCAGTTGCTTATGGTGTCGGGTATGGACAGATATTTCCAGATTGCAAAGTGCTTCCGTGACGAGGACCTGCGTGCAGACCGTCAGCCCGAGTTTACTCAACTTGATATGGAACTTTCGTTCGTTGATATGGACGACGTTATGGAACTTAACGAGCGCTTTATGCAGAGAGTTTTCAAAGAGATTAAAGGTATAGACATTAAAACACCTTTCCTTAAAATGGAATATTCCGAGGCTATGGACAGATTCGGCTCCGACAAGCCCGACACACGTTTCGGTCTGGAACTTAAAAATCTTTCAGACATTGTTGCAGGTTGTGGATTTGGCGTATTTACAGGAGCACTCGAAAATGGCGGCAGTGTACGTGCTATAAATGCTGAAGGCCTTGGCGAAAAACTTACCAGAAAGACTATCGATGCACTTGGCGAGTTTGTAAAGACATACCGTGCAAAAGGTCTTGCTTGGATTAAGTTAAATCCCGACGGTGTTCAGTCGCCAATCGCAAAATTCTTAACCGAAGATGAAATGAACGCTATCTTAGAGCGTATGAACGCTAAAGAGGGCGACGTAATATTTATTGTTGCAGACAAAAACAATGTTGTTTTTGACTCTCTTGGTGCGCTACGTCTTGAGATTGCAAAACGCTTTGACCTTATTGATAAAAACAGATACGACTTCCTTTGGGTAACAAACTTCCCCCTGCTTGAATATGACGAGGAAGACGGACGTTATGTTGCAATGCACCACCCCTTTACCTGCCCCAATGACGAGGACATTCCGCTTCTTGATACCGACCCCTCAAAGGTACGTGCAAAAGCATACGATATCATCTTAAACGGTGTGGAACTCGGCGGCGGAAGTATCAGAATTCACGATGCACAACTTCAGGAGAAGATGTTCGGCGTTTTAGGCTTTACCAAAGAGCAGGCTTGGGACAGATTCGGATTCTTAATGGGTGCATTCAAGTACGGCACACCACCTCACGGCGGTATGGCATACGGATTTGACAGAATGGTAATGCTTATTGCCGGTCTTGATAATATAAGAGAAGTAATCGCATTCCCGAAAGTACAGAATGCATCTGAACTTATGAGTAACGCACCTGACTTTATAGACGATAAGCAGGTTGAAGAACTTCACATTAAACTTGCTGAAGAAGAAAAATAAAAATTCATATTTTGTTCACACAATGCATTGTATGTTGTGTTATCATTGTATTAGTATTCTGATGCGGAAAGGAAGATAAGTTAATGATAGAAATTAAAAACCTTACTAAAGTGTACGGCACCAAAAAGGCAGTTGACGATATCAGTTTTACCGTAAACAGCGGCGAAATCCTCGGCTTTTTAGGTCCTAACGGTGCCGGTAAAACAACTACTATGAATATCATCACAGGCTACGGCTCTGCTACAAGCGGAACTGTTACCATAGACGGTATGGATACGGTTGAAAAATCCATGGAGTGCAAGCGCGCAATAGGCTACCTGCCCGAACAACCTCCGCTTTATATGGATATGACTGTTTCGGAGTACCTTAATTTTGTGTTTGATTTAAAAGCACCTAAAGCAGACCGTAAATCACACCTTGAGGATATTATGGAAACTGTTAAGATAAGCGATGTTAAAGGCAGACTTATCAAAAACCTTTCCAAAGGTTATAAACAGAGAGTAGGTATTGCCCAGGCGCTTATCGGCAATCCCGAAATTTTAATTCTTGACGAGCCTACGGTTGGTCTTGACCCTAAGCAGATTATAGAAATCAGAAATGTTATAAAAGAACTCGGCAAAAACAGAACTGTTATTTTAAGTTCGCACATTCTGCCTGAGGTAAGCGCTATCTGTGAAAGAGTTATTATCATAAACAAAGGCAAGATTATGGCTATAGACACGCCCGAAAATCTTTCCAGAACACTCTCTCGTGATAACAGACTTATGATAAGAGTAGAGGGCACATCTTCTGCTATTGAAAAGGCTCTGCATAGTGTAGAGGGTATTGCATATATTGAATCGCTCGGTCAGAAAGAGTCTGGCACATACGACTATATCATAGAGGCTGAGGGCGACGGCGATATCCGTAAAAAGGTATTCTCTGCCCTTGCAGCTGCAGAATTACCTATACTTATGTCTAAAACAATGGGGCTTTCTTTAGAGGAAGTGTTCCTGCAACTTACAACTGACGAAAGCACCGCTGCAGAAGAACCTGCCGAGGAAATCGAAGAGGTAGAAGAAACTGCAGAAATTGAAGAAAACGCTAAAGAGGAGGCTGAAGAAAATGAGAGCGATATTTAAAAAAGAATTAAGAAGTTATTTTTGCTCGCCTATAGGATATGTGTTTGTAGCAATATTCTTCTTTGTTGCCAGTCTGTTCTTTGCAATGTATAATCTTTTCAGCGGTTACGGCGATATCAACACCGTGTTCGGCAATATGACAATGATATTTTTGTTTTTAACACCTATACTTACCATGCGCTCACTTGCAGAGGAGAAAAACTCCAAAACAGACCAGTTGCTCTTTACAGCACCCGTTAATGTTACATCAATCGTACTCGGCAAACTTGCTGCTGCTGTTTGCGTATTTCTTATCGCTTTGGCGGTAACACTGGTTTACCCCTTGATTTTGTGGGGCTATACCGAGCCTGCATGGGGCAAGATTTTTGGCAATTATATAGGATTTTTCCTTATGGGTTCTGCGTTTGTATCAATCGGCATCTACATTTCGTCACTTACAGAAAATCAGATTATAGCAGCAGTTGCTACATTCGGCGTTCTGTTTTTGATGTATCTGGCAGAGTGGTTTGGCTCTATTACAGACGTTGCAATTTTGCAGACCATTATCGGCTGGCTTTCAATCACATCTAAATTTTCCGATTTTTCAATGGGACTGGTTAATTTGCAGTCAGTTATTTATTACTTGAGCATCGTTGCGATATTTGTATTCTTAACAGTTAACCATCTTGAAAAAAGACGCTGGAGCAAGTAAGAAAGAGGTGAATTAAAGTGTATAATAACGAAAACGAAAACAACGAACTTAATATAAACGAAACTGCTGAAAACGAGGCAGTTGAAACAGAAGCAGTTGAAATTGCAGAGGAAACCGACGTTGCAGTTGAAACGGTTGAGGAAACCAAAAAAGAGCGCAAGCCTTTGTCAAGACGTGCCAAGTTCAGAACTGTTTCAGGCATTATGACAGCACTTGTTATAGCGGCGGTTATTGTGGTTAATCTGCTTGTTGGCGCTGTTGCCACCAAGGTTAATACAAAAATAGACCTTACCGCAGGCAGAGTTTTAGACTTTGCTGACGAAACCATAGATGTTGCAAAAAAACTTGAAAAAGAAGTAAACATCTATTCGCTTATCCCCGAAGGTGAAGACGAAGTTTTAAAATCTCTTGACCAGATTCTGGTAAGATATCAGCAGTTGTCTGATAAAATCAATTACGAAAGAATCGACACCGTGGCAAACCCGCAATTTTTGCAGAAATATATGGGCGATACCACACAGTTTAATGTATACTCTATAATTTTTGAGTGTGGAGATAAATTCAGGGTTGTTGACATTAACGACACCGTTACAATGAATCAGCAGACAGGTCAGGTACAGTCATTAAGCGCTGAACAGAAATTTACTTCTGCGCTTATGTATGTTGCAAACGAAGCAACTGTTAAAGTCGGTGTTGTTCAGGGCCATAACGAAGTCGTTTTCGACTCGTTTGACTCTGTCGTTTTAGAACCCGAAAACTACGATGCAGTAGAGATTAACCTTTCCACCGCGCCTATCCCCGAAGATGTTAATATGCTTATAATTCCATCTCCGCAGCGTGATTTTACGCCTGATGAGATTAATGCTCTCGATGCATACTTTGACCGTGGCGGAAAAGCACAACTTCTGATAGATTTTTCTACAGAAACTCTGCCTACTTTGGAAGCGTATCTTAAAGAGTGGGGCGTTACTCTCTATAACGGATTTGTTATGGAAGAGTCTACAAACAAGTTTATAAGTTATCCTAACTATATAATCCCCGAAATTCTTCCCGGTGAAGTTACAGACGATATCATCAGCAATAACATACTTATGGTATACCCCACATCAAGAGGTATGAAGATAGAAAAGACCCCGAATGTTGAGAATATGGATTTGCTTATGTCTTCAGACACATCGTATGTAAGAACAAACTTTGAGTCTACAGAAACCACTAAAACCGACGGCGATATAGACGGCCCCGTAGTTATTGCGACTATGCTTTCAAGATTTTCGCAAAACGGCTCACCCAAGTTTATGATTATGGGCGGAATAGGTATATTTGAAGCATTTGATTTAAGTGCTTATGCAAATAAAGATTTCTATTATAACTCCATGGCGTATATGACAGACAGCCCCGAAAGTATATATATCCGTCCTAAGGATATTTCGCCCAGCATACTTGCTATGCCTGCTATGACGGCACTCATTTTTGCGGGAATTACCGTTATAGTTATTCCTTTGCTTATACTCATTGCCGGCTTTGTGGTATGGTTTAAGAGGAGGCATTTATGATAAATAAAAAAAGCATTATCATACTGGCGTGTGTACTTGTTGTGCTGATTGGTGCTTTTTTTGCGGTTACTTACTTATGGACAGAAGATGAAGCGCCAAAAACAAATAATGCAGTTCAAAGCATAGAACTTTTTACCACTTCAAAGGATAATATCCTTGAAATGGCACTTAAAGTAAATGGCGAGAATTTCACCTTTACACGTTCAGAAGATAAATGGATTTTAAAAGGTAAGGAAGATGTTGAACTTAAACAGAGTTCGGTAGATTATCTTTGCATAGACCTTGCAGGTATTTATGCTCAGCAATGCATTGAAGAAAAGGCGAAAGACCTTTCCCGATACGGCCTTGCAGAGCCTATGGGTGTATATACTTTAACCCTTGCCGATGCAGACCCCAAAACATTTTACCTTGGCGACAAAAATCCGGTAACCGGTTCGTATTATTTTAAAATGGCGGACACCGACGCAGTTTATACAATATATTCCAACAAAGGCGATTCTTTGTCTAAAGGCTCTGCCGAGTATAAAGACTCTTACATTTTAGATGTAGACAGCGAAAATTTAAGCAGAGTTTATATGCAAAGCGGCGGAAGTGTTTTAGACATCCAAAAGACCGTTACTAAAGTGGACGATAAGGAAAAAATCACCTGGAATATGCTTCAGCCTATGAAGCGTGAGTGTGATGAACAGCCGATATTCGATAACATCATATCTAAACTGTCGTATATTACTGTTGAAGAATTTATAGATGAGGCTGACGATAGATATTCAAAATCGGGAGTAAACAACCCTGCCGCTACAATCACCTTAACTGATGATGACGGCATCAGCCAGACTATATACGTTGGTAAATCGGAGGGGGCATCACGGTATATCAAAACCAATAACCGTGTGTATCTCATATCTGCCGACAGCGTAAGTTTTATAGACATAGACCCGTTTATTTATATCACCAAATTTATAAGTCTTGAAAACATTGATACTGTGTCAAAAATAGAGATTACTCATGCTGGCACTACTCATACAGCTACCATAGAGGGCGAGAAAGACAAGTATACCTATAAATTAAACGATAAAGAGGTTTTGGAAGACACCTTCAAAAAACAGGTGTACCAGAAAATAATAGGACTTTTAGCAGACGACTTTGCTCAAAATCCCCGTTATTCGGCTCCGGAGTATACCGTAACGTATTATATGCGCGACGGTTCGGTTAAACAAAATAATTATTGCGCTTATGATGACCGCAGTTATGCCGCATACGATAAAAACGGCAAATGCGAATATATCATACGCAAGAAAAAACTTGACGCAATGTTTGCATCTATAGAAAATGTGGCGTCAGGAAAAGTAAGCGAATAATTAAATGGGCTGTTTTTTAAAAACAGCCCTATATTTTTCTGCCTATTTGACAAATTGTTCATAAAATATTATAGAATAATGCTTATAATGAGTTTATAATGTGATAATGTAATGTTAAATTTGTGTGGAGGATACGCTAAATGAAAAAGATTTGCAAATTACTTGTAACAGCACTGTTATGCTTTTCGTGCTTTTTAAATTGTGCATATGCAGATGAGGTTGTAATGCCGGTTACATATACTTTAACGCTTGATGCGGCGATAGATATGGCACTTACAGACAACCCACAGATAAAGGTTTTAGAGATTGAGCAGGCAAGTAACAGAATTAATCTGCTTTCTGCTCAACTGAGCAAAAAAAATTATAAAAACTATCCCGTGAGCGTTTCTAATTACGACCTGATGTATATTAAAAACGGGTATTATGTGGATATGTATGAAATGCTTATAGACCTTAACCCTAAAAAAATCGAGCAGGCACAGGCACAGATTAAATATAATGTAACTGAAAGTTATTATAATTACAACATCGCCACAGCACTGTGTGATATTGCCGCAGATGCCTACGAACTTGCAAAAGAAAATCTTGATAATGTTACTAAACGCTATGAACTTGGTATGATTGCAACAATAGACCTTGACAATGCCGCGCTTAGTGTTGACAGCGTAAAAAACACTTACGATACGTATGTGCGCAATGCCGATATTGCAAAAGATAATCTTAAAATTCACCTTCAGTTAGATGGTGAGGATTGTGAGTTTATTCTTACCGATGATATAAATTATGAAGAATTTTCTGCGAATGCTGATGAGGATATTAAAATTGCAATGGATAGCCGCTATGATGTGAATGCGCTTAAAATGAGTTACAAACTTGCACAGATGTATTTTGATTACACCGAAGGCCTTGGTGAGTCTACGGCTAAATACCAGACAGCCTATAGTGATTATGTATCCAAAGAGCACGCATACACCAACAACAGCAAACTTATAGCACTTTCAATCAAAAGTTGCTATAACAATGTTTTAAACTGTGCCGACAGTCTTGCAACGGCAGAAAAATCTGCTGATATTGCAAAGCAACGATACGAAATAAATAAAGTTATGTTTGAAAGCGGAATGATTACAAACTCAGAACTTACTCAGTCGCTTAATGAACATTTAAGCGAAAATGTTAAACTGGAAAACGCTAAATTAAATTATAAAATGGCTGTTGAAAAATACCGTGCAGAAATTTCTGTAGGTTTATAATGCGGAGGATTGATATGACAATGAATTCTGTTAAAAGATGTTTTGCGCTTGTACTTGCCCTGTGTATGTGTATGGCAATGTGCAGTTGCTCAAAAGAAACTGTAAGCGAAGATGTAAACGATGCAATAAATGTAACAGTACACACCGCCTCATCAGATGATATAAGTGCTACTGCAGATTATACTGGCGAGATAATCGGCGCAGAGAGTGCGTCGGTATCTGCCAAGGTTTCGGGTGAGGCTGAATATATTGCAGTAAAAGAGGGCGATTTTGTCAATGCCGGCGACACTCTGCTTACTATAGACGCCGTTTCGTATCAACTGGCATATAATCAGGCTCGTGCCGCATACAACAGCGCAGTTTCGGGCAGAAAAAGTGCCGAGGCAAACTACAACAGTATAACCGGCGGAAGCACTCAGCAGTCTATAAACCAACTCGAAGTTGCACTTAATGCCGCCAAAATAGCGTATGATAATGCGCTTGACGTTTATAATAAACAAAACACGTTATACACTATGGGCGCAATAAGCCAGATGGAATTTAATACTTATAAAACAAATCTTGAAAATGCCAAACTTAACTACGACAGCGCAAAAGCAAATTACGAGATAACCAAAAATGTTGTAGCGAATGAATCCGAGCACTCTGCCAAAGCAGGCGTTGAAAGCGCAGATGCTGCTATTGCTCAGGCAAAAGCGGCTATGGATATAGCGGCCAACAATCTTGCCAACTGTACTGTTACTGCGCCGATATCGGGTTATGTGTCGCAGAAAAATGTTACTAAGGGACAGATGGTTTCAGCAGGAATGGGGATATTTGCAATAACAAACACATCGTCTGTTGAAGTTGCTATTAATGTAACCGAATCTGTAATACCCAAAATTAACGTAGGCACTAAGGCAACTGTAAATGTACACAGCGCTAAACTTGAAAATATCGGGGGTGAAGTAAGCAGTTTTAATCCGGTAAAAAATCCTGCAACGGGGCTTTACACCGTAAAAATTGCAATACCTAATGACAACGGAGCATTAAAAGAGGGTATGATGGCAAACCTTACTCTTATAACCGAAAGCAGTGACGGAGGTATAACAGTTCCGTCTGCCGCAATAATGCAGTCTGACGAAGACGGATACTATGTATATATTGCAAACGGCGAAACTGCCGAAAAAAGACCGGTTGAAATCGGTATAGAAAATGATGAGTTTACAGAAATAATTTCCGGCATCGATAGCGGTGATAAGGTTATTGTAGACGGTAAAGAATACATTTCAGACAACAACAAAAAAATCAGAATTGTAGAAGAATAGGGGTATAAAAAATGAAACTACACGAAATTTCCGTTAAACGCCCTATTGCCGTAACAATGGTCGTGCTGATTTTTGTTGTAATAGGTATGTATTCTCTTTCGATGCTGCCGATAGAACTTATGCCTGAGATGGAAATGAACTACGCACTTGTGTTTACTTCGTATTCAAACGCAGGCTCGTCCGAGGTGGAATCGCTTGTAACAAAAACCATAGAGGGCGCAATAAGTTCTGTTTCGGGTATTGATACTGTGCAAAGCCAATCTTCCGAGGGTACATCGGTAGTTATGGCGTCGTTTGCCGCAAGTACCGATATGGATAAGGCAGTAACCGATATGGAGGATAAAATCGACCTTGTAGAGGATTATCTGCCTGAAAACTGCGAAGAACCTATGGTTATGAAACTCGATATGACTATGATGCCGTCTGCAATGATGAGTATCAGTTATGAAGGGTACGACCTTATTCAGACGAAGCAGTTTGTAGAAGATAACCTGCAAAGCCAACTTGAGTCTGTAGACGGTGTTGCTTCTATAAGCATTGCCGGCGCAAGGGACAGAATTATAGAAGTTGAGGTTGACCCGGAAAAACTTTACGGATATAATATGTCGGTGTCTGCCATAGCGTCGTCAATCGCCGCACAGAATATGAATATGCCTGCAGGCACTACCGAGGGTATGAATAAAAATATGGCGGTAAGGGCTCTTGGTAAATTTACTTCTGTAAAAGATATCGAAAATGTTCCGTTAAATACTGCTACGGGGCAGATTATATATTTAAAAGACGTTGCCAAAATTGAGGACACGTATTCGGACTATTCCAACTATGCAAGGCTCAATGGTGAAAACGCAATTTCCGTTACCGTTACGGCAGAGTCGGACGCTAACACCGTTGATGTTGTAAACGGGGTTATAGATGCTCTCCAAAAAGTAAAGGCGAAGAACCCTAAATTTACATATAATATGACTATGGAACAGGCAAGTTTTATTGAAGACGCCATAAGTTCTGTTGCAAGCAATGCCGTAACAGGCGCACTTTTAGCGATTATTATATTGTTGCTGTTCCTCGGCAATATCAAAACATCGCTTGTTATCGGTGTAACTATGCCCGTTTCGGTTATAACCACATTCGTTGGAATGTATTTTTCTGGAATGTCATTAAACGTAGTGTCGCTCGGCGGACTTGCACTTGGTGTCGGTATGCTGGTTGATAACGCCGTTGTTGTTATAGAAAACATATACAAAAGAAAATCCGATTATGGTGAAAGCGCAGAAGTGTCTGCAATTAAAGGCGCAGGACAGATGATTTCGCCCGTTATAGCGTCTGTACTTACAACGTGTATTGTATACGTGCCGATTTTGTTTATTGACAATATGATGGCAGTAATGTTTAAGCAACTTGCGTTCAGCATTATTTTCTCGCAGATATCTTCGTTACTGGTAACATTTTTAATTATCCCTATGTTTACGTCTAAGATGGAAGACGGCGAAAAACGTACAGAAAAACTGGCGTTTATTATAATACCGTTTGAAAAGATTATGAACCGTCTTTACGATAAATACAAGATTGCGATTAAAAAAGTTTTAGGCAACTGCAAAAGAACAATCGCACTTGTTATGGGAGTATTTGTTTTAAGCCTTGTTGTGCTTGGGACGCTTGGTATGACGCTTATTCCGTCTACCGACGAAGGTACTGTTACGGTTAGCATTTCTATGCCTCAGGGAACAAAAGTAGAAGATACCAATGAACTGTCTTTAAAGGTAGAGGATAAAATAAAAACTCATAAAGACGTTGAAACTATCTTTTCAAATGTCGGCTCGTCAGGTGCTATGTCTTCTATAACGGGTTCAGGTGCAAATTCGTCTAGCATAACTGTTACACTTAATGAAAAAAGAAGAAAATCAACGGACGATATCGCTCAGGAAATAAGGGAACTTCTTAAAGATATTGCCGGTGCGGAAATATCGGTTGCTACATCAAACACTGCTATGAGTGGTATGACATCTGATGAAATATCTTTTGAGTTTACTTCTGGCGATGACGCTCTGCTTGAGGAGTTTGTAAAGAATGCAGAGGATATATTATCAACCGTTGAAGGCGTTGCCGAAACAGAAACTTCCATTGCCGATACAAAATCCGAAGCACGCATTAAAATAGATTCGGCACGTGCTGCAAAATATGGTTTTAATACTGCTACACTTTCAGGGCTTGTGCAATCTGTACTTGATTCCACAACTGCATCACGTTATACGGAAAGCGGTAGTGAATATGACATTAAAATTGTATACCCTGACGAATACGTAAAAAATTATAATCAACTTAAAAACCTGCAGATTAAATCGCCTATGGGACAGTGGGTTTCGCTTTCTGATATCGGCGATGTTGTAGTAGAACAGGGTTATACTACGCTTACCAGAGTTGACCAGAAAAGAGTTGTTACACTTACCGGTAAGCTTTATGACGCCAATATGGGTAAAGTAAAGGCTGATTTTGAAAAACGCCTTGATAAAGAGGGTATTCCCGATGGTGTTTCTATAAATACATCGGGAACTTACGAAATTATGATAGATGCAATGAGTTCGCTTTTAATTGCAATACTTTTAGGAATACTTCTTATGTACTTTGTAATGGCGGCTCAGTTTGAAAGTTTAAAACAGCCGTTTATCATACTTTTTACAATTCCGCTTTGTATGATTGGCGTTGTGCTGGCACTTGTTGTAACGGGAAGTCCGCTTTCGGTTGTAGGATGCATAGGAATACTTATGCTTACGGGCATTATTGTTAATAACGCAATCGTGCTTATAGACTATGCAAACACATTGAAAAGAGAAAATCCCGATATGCTGATTGATGATTTACTGATGCATTCAGGTATTGCCAGAATGAGGCCTATACTTATGACGTCGCTGACATCTATTTTGGGATTTTTGCCCATGGCAATGTCAAACTCAGGCGGTGCGGCAATGATGCAACCGC
>JAZSLD010000142.1:0-10019 GCA_045535195.1 Clostridia bacterium
AAGTCCTTACAAAATCCTTGTAAAATCAATCACCTTATACGAAAGCGATGCAAACTTAGTCTTTAAATCGCCCTCGCTAATTTCGTTTGTAACAAAGCCGAATTCGTCTTCGTACAAATCAATGCAGGTGCATTCACCAAATACTTCACGTATCTGCGATTTGGCTTCGGCATACGAAGCAGCAACTCTTACAAAGTATTTAAACTGAGATTTATCCTGAGGAACAATAACCTCGCCGTCAGCCTTAACCCAGAGGAGTCTGTTTTCGCTGCCACGGTTTTTGGCAATATCTATAACATCGGCAACAACTGCGCTTGCGGTGGGCAGTTTTCCTGCACCGGGGCCGTAGAACATAGCACTGCCGATAGCGTTACCGTCTACCATAATAGCGTTGTTTACACCTTCAACAGAAGCAAGCGGGTGTTCTTTAAGTATCATCATAGGTGCAACCATCACATTAACTGCGCCGTTATCGCATACTCTGCTCATACCGATAAGTTTTATAACGTATCCGAGTTTGCCGGCATACTCAACATTGCGCAGAGTAATGTTTGTTATACCCTCTGTATAAACTTTTTTATATTCAATCTTCTTGCCTGTTGCAAGAGAAGTTAATATACAAATCTTTCTGCACGCATCGTGACCGTCAACGTCGGCAGACGGGTTACGCTCTGCATAGCCTAAGTCCTGAGCGTCTTTTAAAGCCTCTTCAAAACTCTGACCGTCTTTAATCATCTGAGTAAGAATATAGTTGGTAGTGCCGTTAAGTATACCTGTTATGCCACCGATTTCATTAGCAGCAAGGCACTGGTTAAGCGGTCTTATAATAGGAATACCGCCGCCTACACTTGCCTCAAACAGATAACTGCAACCGTTATCATATGCGATTTTTAAAAGTTCGTCACCGTATGTAGCAACTAATTCTTTGTTAGATGTAACAACACTTTTGCCACACGAAAGTGCACGTTTTGTATATTCATAAGCGGGGTCTAAACCACCCATGGTTTCTACGATAATGGAAATTTCATCGTCTGTAACCATTTTATCAAAATTATTCACAAACAAATGGCTCTCTTCATGAGATGAAAAATCACGAATATCCAGAATGTATTTAATATCAATCTCGCCGCCGGATTTGCGTGCGATACTTTCTTTGTTTTTTCGGATTACTTCGTAAACCCCGGAGCCTACGACTCCAAATCCTATAATACCGATTTTAACCATCAGGTATTTCTCCTTCCACTCAAGTACTATCTTTTGATTTTACCACACATTATATATTTTGTCAATTTTCGTAGATTTCAATATTTTCAGGAAATTCTCTTGAAAACTGTTCAATTTTTCCAAAGAAATCGCCGTTTTCAGCAGGTTTGGCATCAGATACCTGATTTTTGCTGTAATATTCGATATTTATATCAAAGCCGAACACCTGACGGATATATTCTTCAATTTTGGTTTTATTGTCGCCTTTAGCGCATCTGTCACGGCTTTCGGCATCATTAAACACCAGATGCAGACTATCCCCCGCAGGAGTTGGTCTTACACCACGCAGTGCCATATAAAGTGTTATACTGCCATCGGTCATAATGGCATTTTCAACCTCAGACCAGTTTTCACAAACCATATTTGATTTGCCTGCAGATTTAGGTTGCTCATCAATGGGTGCAGCAACATCTGCCGAAGCATTTTCTTCAACAGGTGCAGGCGGCTCTTCCCAAGGTAAATCATCAGGAACAGGAATTTCTTCTATGCCAATTTTTGCAGGCTCGGCAATATCGTTTACTTCTTTTACAGATACCGCCTTACCCGATTTAATATTGTTTTCAAGTTCGGCTATACGTGCCAAAACAGCGGCATTACTGTCATCAAGCGCAGGTGATGCCATCTTAATAAGTGCCATTTCTATATAAACCTTTGGCGCTGACGAAAATTTGATGTCGTTTAAAAGTTTTGTAATAACATCAATGCAATACATAAGTTTTTCAGCAGTATACTTTTCTGCTGTTTTCTGCGTATTTTCAGATTTTAAACCGGCATACTCAAGATTGCCCGATATTTTGTAAAGCAGTGTTGACCTGTATACTTCAAGCAAGCCTTCTGCAAAATAATCTGTGTTTTTACCCTCGGCAATACAACGCTCAAACACACTTACTGCATCTGCAGCACTACCTTCAGCAATACTGCATGCAATATTGTAGAGGAATGTGTTGTCAATTGCGCCTACAGTATCTACAACGTCTTCATAAGTAAGGTTATTCTCTTTAAAAGCAAGGCACTGGTCCAAAATGCTTAAAGAATCTCTCATAGAGCCGTCGCCGAGTTGCGCCACATAACGCACAGCAGCATCGTCAGCGACGATATTCTCATTTTCTAATATATATTTTATGCGTGATACAATATCTGTGATATTAATAGTTTTAAAATCAAATCTCTGGCAGCGCGACATAATTGTGGCAGGCACTTTATGGATTTCTGTAGTTGCCAGAATAAATATTACGCCCTGAGTAGGCTCTTCCAGAGTTTTAAGCAATGCATTGAACGCACCTGCAGAAAGCATATGCACCTCGTCTATTATATACACACGGCAACGGCTTTCAGCTGCAGCATACTTGGTCTGGTCTATAATATCGCGGATATTATCAACACCCGTATTTGATGCGGCGTCAATTTCTATAACATCAAGTATACGTTCGCTAAGTATTCCTTTGCAGATTTCACACTCGTTACACGGATTGCCGTCTTCAGGATTTAAACAGTTTACCGCACGGCTGAAAATTTTGGCAGTAGAGGTTTTACCCGTTCCTCGAGTTCCCGTAAACAGATATGCGTGAGAAATTTTATTATTAAGTATCTCGTTTTTAATGGTAGACGTAATATGTTGCTGACCGACAACGTCGTCAAACACCATAGGACGCCACTTACGGTACAATGCCTGATATGCCAAAACCTCATCTCCTTACTAATTCTTTTCTATATAAAAAATGCCGTACACTCTTAAATCGAATTGGGCACATATGCGTTTTATTGCAGTTAGCTCAAAACAGGCACTCTGCGGCACACACAAAGCATCGCTTATGGCTGCTTGGTTCCCCACCTGACCAGGTTCACGAGTTTGCATTGCGCAGAACCCGCTTCTCAACACCACTTACAATACACATACATATATACAACAACCCTCATTAAGAGCATCACCCTTGCTATAGCGGATTGCAAGTACAGGGCACCGCTACCGCCCCGGCTGTACGACTTTATTATTATACTACATATTTTTTAAAATTACAAGGACTTTTCAATATTTATTTCAAATAATCTTGATAATTTTCTGCTTATATTTTATAATATTTATATACTTAACGGGGAGGTGGAAAGTTATATGGACAAAGTAATTCTGCATTGCGATTTAAACAATTTTTTTGCGTCCGTTGAAACGCTTTCACACCCCGAATTTAAAGATGTGCCTATGGCAGTTGCCGGTAGCAGCGAAGATAGAAAAGGCATCATACTTGCCAAAAACGAACACGCAAAAAAATTTGGTGTACAAACAGCCGAGCCCATATGGCAGGCAAAGCGTAAGTGCCCCGGTCTGGTGATTGCAAAGCCGCATTACTATAAATACAGCGAATATTCAAAAAAAGTATATAATATATATCTGCGCTATACTGATCAGGTAGAGCCATTCGGCATTGACGAGGCGTGGCTTGATGTAACGGGCAGTCAGAAACTTTTCGGAAGCGGTATGGAAATTGCACAAAACATTAAAGACACCGTAAAACGTGAAACTGGGCTTACACTTTCTGTAGGGGTATCGTTTAACAAAGTGTTTGCAAAACTTGGCAGCGACTACAAAAAGCCTGATGCAATCACCGAAATAAACCGTGATAATTTTAAAGATATTGTATATCCCCTGCCCGTAAGCACTATGTTGTTCGTCGGCAAAAGTACCTGTGCAAAACTTGCTGAATACGATATTAAAACTATTGGCGATGTGGCGTTGTCAAGCCGTGACCTTTTAACAAGTATTTTAGGCAGCCGAGGCGGAGAACTGCACGACTTTGCGTGCGGTGTGCAAGGTTCGGAGGTTATACGTGCCGACCAGTGGGAGCCGCCTAAAAGCATTGGCAGGGGCCTGACTTTTAAAAGAAATCTTTTGACTATAGACGAGGTGCGCACAGCCATTGTGCCCCTTGCAGAGGACGTGGCAGAAAGACTGCGAAAGAACGGAATGTGGTGCAACTGCGTGTCGGTATCTATTAAAAACGACGCTTTAAAAACCATTACAAGGCAATGCAATATAGAGCCGTCTACAAACTTAGGCAGAGTTATTGCAAACACAGCACTTTCGCTAGTGGAAAACAACTGGGATTTTAAAATGCCTATACGTATGCTTACCGTTACGGCAATGAATTTATCGCAGCAGTACAGGGGCGTCCAACTTTCTCTGTTCGACGCAGTAGAAGAACCCGAAAACAATGCTGATAAACTTGAACGCCTGGAAACTTCTGTAGACGCATTAAAGCAGCGTTTCGGCAAAAACATTATTTCGTTTGCCTCTACAAAAGAAAATGACCTCGGGCTTGAATCTATAGGCAGAAAGGAAACCGAAGATGAAGATTAAAATTGTTTGTGTAGGAAAACTTAAAGAAAAATATCTCAAAGACGGGATTGACGAATACTGCAAACGCATAAGCAGATTTGCAAAAACAGACATAGTGGAACTTGCAGATGAAAAAATACCTGATAACCCCTCGCCTGCGCAATGCGATGCCGTGCTTAAATGCGAGGGCGAGAAAATCAAAAAACATCTTGAAGGCTACATTATTTCTTTATGCGTTGAAGGCGAAAGTCTGGCTAGCGAAAAACTTGCCGAAAAAATCGCCTCTGTCCAACTTGGCGGCAACAGCACCATAACATTTGTAATCGGCGGCTCTTTGGGTATTGACGAAGATATTAAAAAAGCATCGCATTTTAAACTGAGTTTTTCAAAAATGACATTTCCGCATCAACTTATGCGCCTTATCCTTACAGAACAGATTTACAGAGCATTCAAAATCAATAACAATGAAAATTACCATAAATGATTGTTGAAATTTATCTTAATTTATGGTATAATGTTAAGGATTATTTTTAAAGGAGAACTGTAATGTTGCAGGAAAATAACACACGCAAAGTCGGTGGTGTATCTTCGGGCAAAGGAAGAGCGCTCTACATTAACCGCGAAAGAAGAAAAAAACGCAAAAAATTAGTAAGTAAAATTATTGCATGGTTTGTTCTTATTGCAATGGTGGTGCTTATTTTATTCGGCATAACAAAAGCATTTAAGTTCATAACAGGCTTGTTTAAAGACGATTTTGAATTTTCATACACCGTTTGCGAAAACTGGTCTGAACACGCCACATTAGAAGAAATAAAAAAAGATTATGCTATAGGTATACAATACCCCATAATTAACGATAAGACAGATAAAACTATTGAAAAAGACGCCGAAAAAATGCTTAAAAATTTTAAAGACGAAATCAAGCAGTTTGAACGTGGCAAAAAAGAAAACAGAGCAGTGTATACAACCAATTATTCCATAGTTAAAAACAGCGACATCTACGTTTCGCTTTTGTATACCGTTCACAGGTACAACCCCATAAGAGAGATTGACGATACGCAGTATATTGCCAAAATTTACGATATATCAACGGGGAAAGAAGTTTCTGCCGAAGAAATATTTGACGAAGGTTACACCTCTGTTGTTTCAAATTATGTAGTAAGCGCCTTGGAGTCCGACGGCAAATACGTGGCTGAAACCGCCACAAAACTTTTTACAGAAAACACTAAAGCAGAGTTTGAAAATTTCAGCAATATCGGTTTTACCGATAAATCAATGACCATATATTTCAGCGCAGGCGATATATTCCCTACAGATATGGGTGCATTGACGCTAAGCATCCCGATGAGCAAAATTTATCAGAATATGAAACTCAATATCAACGGCTACACAGCACCGCTTTACGATGCGGACAAGCCTATGATAGCGCTGACATTTGACGACGGCCCTCGCGCATCTACCACATCAAGAATTCTTGATGTACTTGAAAGCGTAGGCGGCAGAGCAACTTTCTTTATATTGGGCGAGCGTGTTGCTGCCGAAAAAGAAATGATTATCCGCGGCGACCAATTAGGCTGTGAATACGGAAACCATTCATGGAACCATATGAACCTGTCCACCGCAACAGAAGAAGAAATACTTGAGCAGTTGAACAAAACTGACGATGCACTTTTTTCTGTAATCGGTAAAAAAAGTACACTTATAAGAGCCCCCTATGCCGCAACAAATGAAACTGTATTCAAGGCAGCAGGCAGACCGTTTATCGGCTGGGTGGTTGATACTATGGACTGGGATACACGCAATGCAGAAGCCATCAAAAACGAAATCCTCTCTAATGCCAAAGACGGCAATATAATACTGATGCACGACATATACGGCGATACAGCAACAGCAGTTGAAGCCGCTATTCCTGCGCTGGTTGAGCAAGGATTTCAACTCGTTACTGTAAGCGAACTTATGGAAGCAAGAGATGTTACCCTTACCTCAGGCAAAGTTTATTACAGTGCACGAAAAAAATGATATGGCAAACGGAGCAGAAAAGATTTTCTGCTCCGTTTTTTATTTACTCATTTCATTAATTGCCGCTACAGCAGTTTTAATATCTTTAATGCTGTTAAATGCACCGACACTAAGCCGAACTGTGCCTGTATGGCGAGTATCGAGTGTAGCATGTGCCATATACGAGCAATGGTACCCTGCCCTTACAGCAATGCCATACTTTTCATCAAGTATTGACGCCGCCTCAACGCAGTCTAAGTCGTCTATAGTAACAGATACCACGCCAAGCCTGTCGGCACATGTTAAATAGCCGTGTATTTTAACACCTTTTATAACAGACAAATCTTCAAGCAGCACTCTTGTAAGCATCATATCGTGGTTATAGATAGTTTCCATACCCACACGATTTATAAAGTCTATGCCTTTGGAAAGACCGCAGATACCCACCGCATTAACAGTACCGCTTTCGTATTTGTCGGGAAGTTCCTCAGGCTGACGAGGATCTTGCGAATTGCTGCCTGTGCCGCCCTCTGTTAAAGTGTCGATATTAACACCCTTGCCCATACACAAAGCGCCCGTTCCCATAGGGCCGTACAACGCCTTATGCCCCGCCAGAGCAAGCATAGATATATTATCCCTTTCCATATCTATAGGCAAAACACCGCCCGACTGGGCAGCATCTACTAAAAACGGTATATTATGCTTTTTGGCTATAGCACCAATCTCGGCAATGGGGTTTACCGTTCCGCATACATTAGAAGCGTGTATAGCAACTATAAGTTGTGTGTCCGGTCTTATCAGATTTTCAACCGCTTTAGGGTCTACGTATCCGTAAATATTTGCATTGGCAATACTGTAGTCAACACCTTTTGTTTCACCAAGTTTATAAATAGGACGCACAACGGAGTTATGCTCCATCGATGTGAAAATTACGTGTCCGCCACGGCGGAGTGTTCCCTTTATGGCAAGGTTAAGTGCCGCAGTAGTATTTGCAGTAAATATAACCCTTTCTGCACCGCCGACATTAAACATATCCGACAGTTTTTCGCGGCAGGCATATACCTCTTCGCTTATTTTTAAACTCATCTTATGCCCGGAACGTCCAGGATTTGCACAGTACCGCTTTAAACATTCATTCATTTTCTCACGCACTTCGCGAGGTTTGGGAAAAGAAGTGGCACTGTTGTCAAGGTAAATCAACCTTATCACCGCCCAAATTTAATAATTATTATATGCGTGTACCGTCGTTACGGAATATACCTTTTAAAGTCAATCCGTTATCATTGGCAACTTTTTTAACCGTATCCAAATCTTTCTCCGCCACCACCAGACAATAACTGCACCCCGATATAGAAAGATTTTTTGGCGTCTGGCGGAGTTTTGACTGTATCTTATACTTTTTTGACAAATGATTTTTTACACCTGTCGCAGAAGTAATTGACGAAAAAACTACTATTATCTGTTCCAATTAATTCACTCTCCTTTGTGCCTATTACAGTTTATTCTTGTCGATTTTCTTTTGTTACTGAAAAAAACTATTGATTTATTTACAGATAAATGTATAATTAAGGTATAAAGAATACTTTTTTGGAGGATAAATATGTTTAAATCGCAAGATATTGCTATTGATTTAGGCACGGCTACCATCCTTGTGTATACAAAAGATAAAGGCATAGTTATAAACGAACCGTCTGTTGTGGCTGTAGAAACTTCTACAGGCAAACTGATGGAAGTAGGTCAGAAAGCACACGATATGATTGGCAGAAACCCTGACGACATCACCGTTATACGTCCTATGAGAAAGGGTGTTATATCCGACTTTGACTCTACTATGACTATGATTAAATATATACTTAACAAAGCGTGCAAATGGTCATTTTTTAAACCACGTGTTATTGTGTGCATACCGAGTGTTATAACGGAAGTTGAAAAGAAAGCCGTTGTAGACGCTATGACTGGCGGCGGTGCAAGAAGTGCTTATCTTATAGAAGAGCCTATCGCTGCTGCTATCGGCGCAGGGCTTGATATTTCTAAGCCGTCAGGTCATATGGTAATTGATATCGGTGGCGGCACTACCGATATTGCCGTTATATCATTAGGCTCAATGGTTGTGCATACATCGCTTAAAATAGCAGGCGACGAGTTTGATCAGGATATTATCAAATACGTTAAAAAGACTCACAATATGATTATCGGCGAACGTATGGCGGAACTTGTTAAAAAGGAAATCGGCTGCGTTTATCCGCAAGGCGAGCAATCGCTTATGAAGATAAAAGGCAGAAGTATGGTTTCGGGATTGCCTATGGAAGTTATGCTTTCGTCAGATGAAATGCTTGACGCATTAAAAGAAACTGCCGATATGATAGTTGCAGGAGTTAAAGATGTATTAGAGCGCACCCCGCCCGAACTTATAGGCGACATAAGTACAAGTGGTGCAGTTTTAACCGGCGGCGGTTCGCTGATAAAAGGTCTTGATAAACTTATCGCGCTTGAAACAAGCCTCGAGGTTAAAGTTGCCGATGACCCCGTTTCGTGCGTTGTACTTGGTACAGGCAAAGCACTTGACGAAATGAAAACTTTAAGAAAAACAAAAAGAAGATATTGATTAAAAAAGCGTTGGCCAATGCCAACGCTTTTTTAATATGTTTTAGTGAAAACATTATATAATTCATTCCAATTTAGATATAAATATTTTATCACAATATCACATTATTTTCAATATACAACATCATTAACTTCCACACAAAAAGGCTGAACGTTCACCCGTTCAGCCTTTTGAATTTACTATGTAAAATTAGATAATACCCTGAGCCATCATAGCCTCTGCAACTTTTGCAAAACCTGCGATGTTAGCACCTGCAATAAGGTTACCCTCCATACCGTACTCTTTAGCAGCATTATTTGCAGCATTATAGATGTTTACCATGATCTGGTGAAGTTTTTCATCAACTTCTTCAGCAGTCCAAGCAAGACGTTCGCTGTTCTGGCTCATTTCAAGAGCAGAAACTGCAACACCGCCTGCGTTAACAGCCTTTGAAGGAGCAACTACCACACCGTTTGCACGTAAGTACTCAACAGCCTCGTTAGTTGTGGGCATATTAGAAACTTCTATGTAATACTTTACGCCGTTTGCAACAATTTTTTTAGCGTCGTCAAGTTGAACTTCGTTCTGAGTAGCGCAAGGCATAATAACGTCTGCCTTAACACCCCATGGTTTTTCACCTGCGTGGAATTCAGCACCGAATTTATCAGCATAATCCTGAACTTTATCACGACCTGATGCACGCATCTCAAGCATATAAGCGGCTTTTTCGGTTGTTACGCCGTCTTTGTCGTAAACATAGCCGTCAGGACCGGAAATTGTAAGTACTTTACCGCCGAGTTCGTTAATTTTTAAAACAGCGCCCCATGCAACATTACCAAAGCC
>JAZSLD010000179.1:0-1574 GCA_045535195.1 Clostridia bacterium
AGGAGATTTTCCTATGTTTAAACTATTAACCACAGACGGGCTTGCCAGAAGAGGCGAATTTACCACAGTTCACGAAACGGTACAAACACCCGTATTTATGAATGTAGGCACACTTGCCGCTATAAAAGGCGCAGTGTCCACAACAGATTTAAAAGATGTGGGATGTCAGGTACAACTTTCAAACACCTACCATCTGCACGTGCGCCCCGGTGACGACGTCGTTTACGATATGGGCGGTCTGCACAAGTTTATGAACTGGGACAGACCTATCCTTACCGACAGCGGTGGATTTCAGGTATTCTCACTTGCAGGACTGCGTAAAATCAAAGAAGAGGGCGTGTACTTTTCATCACATATAGACGGTCGCAAAATTTTTATGGGGCCTGAGGAGAGTATGCAGATTCAATCAAACCTTGCATCTACTATAGCAATGGCGTTTGACGAATGTGTAGCACTGCCCGCAAAATATGAGTACGCCAAAGCATCGCACGAGCGCACCATACGTTGGCTTGAACGCTGTAAAACAGAAATGGCACGACTTAACGCTTTAGACAGTACCATAAACAAGCATCAGATGTTATTCGGTATAAACCAGGGCGCCACATTCGACGATTTGCGTATAGAAAATATGCAGGCAATCGCAAAACTTGACCTCGACGGATATGCCATAGGCGGACTTGCCGTAGGCGAAACTCACGAAGAAATGTACCATGTTTTAGATATGGTTGTTCCGCACGCACCCGAAAATAAGCCGCGTTACCTTATGGGTGTAGGAACACCTGCAAATATTTTAGAAGCAGTAGAGCGTGGCGTGGACTTCTTCGACTGCGTTATAGCAAGCCGAAACGCACGCCATGCAAACCTGTTTACAGAAAATGGTTATATGAATTTGCTCAATAAAAAATACGAGCGTGATCCTCTGCCAATTGACCCCGAATGCACCTGTCCTGCCTGCCGCAACTACTCAAGAGCATATATCCGCCACCTGTTTAAAGCAGGAGAGATGCTTGCAATGCGTCTTTGCGTACTGCACAACCTGCATTTTTACAATAAAATGATGGCAGATATCCGCACCGCTATAGAAGAAGGCAGATACAAACAGTTTAAAGAAGAAAAAATAGAAAAATATACACACAGAATGTGAAACATTTTTGTCGCACAAAAAAGGATTGGCTTTCAAAAAACCAATCCTTTTTTAATTATCTGCTTTTTGCAATATTTAAAATTTCAGTTGCATCGTCAATTATAATATCAGCGCCTGCCGCGGTCAACTCCGCCTCATCACGGAAGCCCCAAAGAACTCCAACGGCAAACAGTCCTGCATTTTTTCCCGTTGCAATGTCAACCTTTGTATCGCCCACAAATATAACCTCATCTTTATTTACGCCGAGTTCTTTCATTATCTCAAAAACTGCCGTGGGGTCCGGCTTTAACGGCACACCGTCCATACCTCCACGTACAAGGTTAAATACATCTTCACCAAATATCTTGTTTACAACATCAACAGTTGCAAAATGCGGTTTGTTTGAAAGTACCGCTGTTTTATAGCCAGCAACTTTAAGACTTTTAAGCAT
>JAZSLD010000102.1:0-14478 GCA_045535195.1 Clostridia bacterium
AAGCATACAGATATTATGGTTGAAAAGGCTGACGATAAGAAAGACAAGGTATTGGAGCTCACAATCGAAGAGCTTGACCTGTCAGTTCGTTCCTTTAACTGCTTGAAGCGTGCAGGCATCAACACTGTTGAAGATTTGGTAAACAAATCTGAAAGCGAAATGATGAAGGTAAGAAATCTTGGCAGAAAGTCATTGGAAGAAGTTATTGGCAAACTGGCTGCACTTGGCTTTACGTTTGCTAAGGACTACGACGAATAAGATAAACGTTTTAAGCATTTAAGGTTTTAGATAACTATTGTAAAAAGGAGGTACTGATATGCCCGGAACAAGAAAATTAGGTAAAGCAACCGATAATAGAATGGCTATGCTTCGCAATCTCGTTACTTCACTTCTGGAGAACGGCAGAATCGAAACAACTCTTGCAAAGGCTAAAGAAGTAAGAAGTCTTGCAGAGAAAATGATCACATTGGGCAAGGATAATACGCTCCATTCAAGACGTCAGGCGTTGGCTTTTATTACTAAAGAAGACGTTGTGACCAAGGTGTTCGCTGAAATCGCTCCCAAATATGCTGAGCGCAACGGTGGATATACGCGTATTTTGAAAGTTGGCCCCAGACGCGGTGACGCTGCTGAAATGGCTATTATCGAATTGGTTTAATTCAAACAAAATTAAAAGAGAGTTGTTAGATGATAACAACTCTCTTTTTTGTTGTGCAAAAAATTTATTTAAACAATTCGTCCATAAGATTTTCTATTTCTTTTTTCTGATTCTGCGTTTTGTCTGCGTCTTTTTTTATAATAAATACATCGCCCTCAGCACACGATTTAAAAAGCACTTTCGGCAGATTGTAAGTGCTGCCGTCGGGTGCTTCAACCACAGCAAAATCGCCCTCAATTCTGTCTATTATAACTTCCATTTATATTCACCTCTCAGAATTAAATGTAATTGTGTAGCCGTCTGAAATCGCTTCTACAGTTCCGTTTAAATCAGTTCTGTAAACCGATACACCTGATTTGTAAAGCCTTTGTATAACTTCTTTGTGCGGATGACCGTAGTCATTATTTTCACCGCAAGAGATTACGGCGTATGTGGGGCTGGTCTTTTTAAGAAAGTTTTTTGATGTTGAGGTGTTGCTTCCGTGATGACCGACCTTTAAAACATCGCATTTAATGTTTGTGCGGATTTCGTCTTCGGATAATTTTTCTGCATCTCCGGCAAAGACAAAAGATGTCATTCCATAGGTGAGTTTAATTACGGCAGAGTAGTTGTTAAGGTCGTCGTATTCTTTGCTGTTTGGTGCAACTATAGTTGCTGTAAGGCTGTCTTCGGATAAAATATCGACACCTGCTTTTGCAGTAGTTATGGTATATCTTCTTTCTTTTATAGCCTGAGTTAGGTTGTTATATGTTTTTGTATTGCTCGAAACCTTGGGCATATAAATTTCGCCTATATCAAAATTTTCAATCACCTGTTGCATACCACCTATATGGTCTGTGTGCGGATGCGTGCCGATAAGATAGTCAATATTATTTACACCAAGGCTGTCAAGTACATTTACAATATCTTTGCCGTTTTCTTTGGTGCCGGCATCAATAAGCATATTCTCGCCGTTTGGCAATAAGATAAAAGTGCTGTCTGCCTGCCCTACATCAAGATAGTATACGTGCAACTTCCCGTCGTAAGCAACCTGCTGATATTCTTCCGTAAAAAGTGCGTTCAACTGACTAAGTTCCTGCTCACAACCGACAATCGTAAATGCCATAACGAGCGTAAGTAAAATACAAATCAGCCTTTTCATAGTACACCTCCGTTAAATTTATAATTATATTATATAATAAAGTTTAACCGTTTTCAATATCGTTTGTGCGTTTCATAATATTATCCCCAATGGAATATATTTGATAGAAAGGGGATGATTTAATGCACAGCAAAAATATAAGATACGGAACGCATAAAACAAAAACTAAAGATAAAAAATCTGTTAAATATATAAGTAAACTGGTGTGGCAACTGCTTATCTGCACGTCAGCATTTTTAGTATGTCTGCCAATATCAAAAACACAAACGGATATCAGCGCATACATTTCAAAAACTTTAACCGTAAGCAGTAATATCCAGCAGGCAAAGACGCATTTTAATGAAATGTGTGTACGTTTAAATAACAAGTATCCTGTGCTTTCTGATAATGTAATGTGGAACGGATTTATGGATTTTATAGAAGGTGATGCTAAAGAATCTATTCCGCCCAAAGAGCAAGTGCAACCGGAACCCGTACCGGCAGCTGAAGCGTTGGATTTAGTGGCAAAAGCAGCGCCACAGGAATTTACATACCCCGAAAATGTAAATATGATTATGCCATTAAACGGTAAAGTTACATCGCCGTTTGGGCTACGGGAACACCCTGTGTCCGGTCAGGATGCAAGCCATTACGGTGTGGATATTGCCGGCAGCAGAGGTGATGCTGTTGTAACTACAGCGCCCGGCAAAGTTATAGAGGTTAAAGTGCACGATATATACGGAAACTGCATTCTTATCCAGCACACCGAACGAATAAAATCTTTTTATGCACATCTTGACGAGGTGTATGTGGCAGAGGGCGATATTGTGGCAGAGTCTGCCGTAATTGGCGCAGTAGGCTCTACGGGTGTTACTACGGGGCCGCATCTGCACTTTGGTGTGCGTGTTGACGACGAACCTACAGACCCCGAAAAATATATTAAAATGGAGCATAGATAAGTCGGGAGTTGTTTTAAATAAAAATATCTAAGTATTTATACATAGACAGTTTTGTGGTGCTGATTATTTTTGCAGCATATTGCTTGGGCGAGATAAAAAGCCTTGCCGCTTTGTACCTTGCCGTTATGCTGCACGAGGCAGGGCATTTTGTTGCCTGCGTTATGCTTGGCGAAAAAGTTGTAAAACTGCGTTTTATGCCTTACGGTGCAAATCTTTGCACAGAAAATATAGTCAATCCCACACATTCAATGATTATCTCTGCAGCAGGGCCGCTTACAAGTTTGCTGATGATATGCTTTTTCGGCGGACAGTCTTGGGATTTTATGAGGATATTTAAAGCGTCGAACATAGCCGTTTTTGCGCTTAATATATTTCCTGCGCTTCCGCTTGACGGCGGAGTTTTTTTAAAAAACGTATTCGCCTACAGATACGGATATGTAAAATCACACAAACTTGCTATGGAATTTACACGGGTTACGGCTGTGTTATTTGCGCTTTTCGGAATGATTTTCCTTTTGTTAAGTAAATATAATATTTCTCTTCTTGTTATCTCGGCATTTTTAGTGTATAATCTAAAGGAGGAACGAAAAAAACTTATTTTTTTGCGCCGTATGATATATTCAAAAGAATTTGCCCGTCAGGGAAAAGCGCTTGCCGTAAAGCATCGTGCCGCTATGCAGAATGTTTCGGCAATATCGCTGACGGATTATTTCGGTTATAACTACATCTGCCATTTCTTTGTATATGACGATGATATGAATTTGCTGGGCACTTTGCAGCAGAGCGAAATTATAGATGGCATCATCAGGTACGGAGCAGATATAACTGTAGGCAGATTATTAGGAGGAACAAATGAACACAAAAGATATGGTATACAAAATATTACCTAAGGTTTCAAAACCGACGAGATATATAGGTAATGAATTCAACAGCGTTCATAAAAATGCTGAGGATGTAGATATCAGGTTTGCATTCTGCTTTCCTGATATTTATGAGGTGGGAATGTCGCATCTGGGGCTTAAAATCCTTTACCATCTTTTAAACTCACGTGAAGATACATGGTGCGAACGTGTTTTTGCACCTTGGACAGATATGGAAGACGAAATGCGCAAGAACAACATTCCGCTTTATGGTATGGAGTCTTTTGATGCCATAAAAGATTTTGATTTTTTAGGCTTTACTCTCCAGTACGAGATGAGTTATACAAATATACTCAATATGTTAGACCTTGCAGGCATACCAAAACTGCAGAAAGACCGTGGCGAGGGCGACCCGTTTGTTGTTATGGGCGGTCCGTGTGCGTATAGTGCCGAATGCCTTGCCGACTTTGCCGATTATTATATGCTTGGCGAGGGCGAAGAGGTTATGATGGAAGTGATGGACGCATATGCCAAGTGGAAAAAAAGCGGTGCGCCAAGGGAAGAGTACCTTCGTGCAGTTGCAAAAATTGACGGTGTATACGTGCCGAGTTTTTATAATATTGAATATAACGATGACGGCACTGTTGCCGCTATTAATACTATAGACGAAACTATCCCCAAAACAGTGCGCAAAAGAGTGGTTGAAAACCTTGATACTATGTTCGTGCCTCAAAAGGTTATAGTGCCTTATATGGAGGTTGTTCACGACCGCATTATGCTTGAGGTTTTCCGTGGTTGCATACGTGGCTGCAGATTTTGTCAGGCAGGTATGATTTACCGCCCCGTGCGTGAAAAAAGTCCTGAAACGCTGGTAGAAAACGCTAAAAATCTTTTAAAATCCACAGGCTTTGAAGAAATTTCGCTTTCATCACTTTCTACAAGCGACTACAGAGGTCTTAAAAAACTTACTGACGAACTTATTGATATGACAGAAAGCGAGTGCGTAAACCTTTCTTTGCCGTCGTTGCGTCTGGACTCTTTTTCTATGGATTTGATGCAAAAAGTACAGAAAGTGCGCAAAAGCAGTTTAACATTTGCGCCTGAGGCAGGTACTCAGCGTATGCGCGACGTTATAAATAAGGGTATTACAGAAGAAGACCTTATGAACGCATCTGCAATGGCGTTTGAAGGCGGCTACAGCAGTATAAAACTTTATTTTATGATAGGTCTTCCTTATGAAGAAGATGAAGATGTTGTAGGAATTGCCGACCTTGCCAAAAAGGTTGTTGACCAGTATTTTAAGGTGGACAAGGACAAGCGTGGCAAGGGTTTGCGTGTAACTACCAGCGTATCTTCGTTCGTTCCTAAAGCGTTTACTCCTTTCCAATGGGCAAGGCAGAACACTATGGACGAACTTAAAGTTAAACAGATGCTTTTAAAAGACAACATAACCGACCGCAAAATTAAATATAACTATCACGAAGCGCCCGTAAGTGTATTGGAGGGTGTGTTCGCCCGTGGTGACAGACGCCTTTCAAAAGTGCTTTTAAAAGCCGTTGAACGTGGTATACGCTTAGACGGATGGAGCGAAGTTTTTGATTATGATAAATGGATGTCTGTGTTTGAAGAATGTGGAATTGACCCGTTTTTCTATACCCGTGAACGCTCGTTTGACGAGGTGCTTCCCTGGGATATGATAGATGTAGGCGTTACAAAGAAATTTCTTATAAACGAAGCGAAAAAAGCAGAACAGGCAACAGTAACCCCCAACTGCCGCGAAAAATGTGCGGCGTGCGGTGCGGCTTGTTTTAAGGGAGGGGTATGTTATGAGTAAATACAGGATAAAATATAAACGCAGCGATGACGCTAAGTTTATATCCCACCTTGACCTTATGCGCACTATGAACAGAGCGCTACGCAGGGCAGAGGCGCCTCTGCAGTATACGCAGGGGTTTAACCCTCATTCTATTATGACGGTTGCTCTGCCGCTTTCGGTAGGTATAACAAGTGAGTGCGAGTATCTGGATATCACTTTTAAACAAGATGTTGATGCAGTAGCATTTACAGAGAAATTAAATGCTACTATGCCTGACGGACTGCATATTATAGAAATCCGAAATGCCGATGAAATGCGTGCGTTCAAGTACATTGAAACGGCGCTTTACACAGTTTCGTTTGAAAGCGATATTGAACCTGACTGCGATGCGTTTATGAATATGGGCGAGGCTGTTATGACCAAGCGTACCAAAAGCGGAGAAAAAGAAGAGAATATTATGCCTGATATCCATAGCGTAACGTGTGCACAAAACGGCGAAACATATACAATGGATATGCGTATAAACGTAGGCAGTAAGCGCAACTTAAAACCCGAACTTGTTATTGCTGCCTTTGAAAAATTTCAGGGTGTTAAGGCAGAGAATATAAAAATTCACCGTAAAGCGATATATTTTGATGACGGTGCGGAGGTGTTTTAATGACAACCCGTGAGCGCTACGAAGAACTTAAAAATATACTTAACGAGCACAGTTATAAATACTATGTTCTGGATAACCCCGACATAACGGACGAGCAGTACGACAAACTTATGCGTGAACTTACAGATATAGAAAAGGAAAATCCAGATTTTATATCTGCAGATTCACCCAGCCAGAAGGTCGGCGGCAAAGTTTTAGACGGCTTTGAAACCGTTACCCATACCGTGCCGATGCAAAGTTTGCAGGACGCATTTTCGTTTGACGAACTTAAAGAGTTTGATGTGCGTGTTCGTAATGTGCTTGGCGATGATGCCGCCTATTGTGTAGAGCAGAAGATTGACGGGCTTTCAGTATCGCTTGAATATGTAAATTCTGTATTTACACGTGGCTCTACACGTGGCGACGGAATAACCGGCGAAGACGTTACGGAAAACTTAAAAACAGTTAAATCAATTCCGCTTAAACTGCGTGAGGATATCCCGTATTTAGAAGTGCGTGGCGAGGTGTTTATATCAAAGCCTGACTTCGCTAAAATTAATCAGCGCAGAGAAGAGAACGGCGAAACTACTTTTGCCAACCCACGCAATGCTGCAGCAGGCTCTCTGCGTCAACTCAATTCAGCCATTGCAGCTCAGCGAAATCTTGATATATTTGTTTTTAATATTCAGCAGATAGAGGGCAGAGAAATTTCATCGCATTTAGAGGGTCTTGAACTGCTTCGCAAATGCGGATTTAAAGTTATATCAAACGAGCAGTCTTTTAAAACTATAGAGGACGCCTTTGCTGAGATTGAGCGTATAGGCGAGGCGCGCCGTGATTTATATTACGATATAGACGGCGCTGTTATTAAGATAGATAAATTAACCCACAGAGATGCGCTTGGCTCAACCGCTAAAACACCACGTTGGGCAATCGCATACAAATACCCTGCCGAAAAGCAGAAAACCAAGGTGAAAGACATAACTGTTGCTGTTGGCAGAACGGGTGTTTTAACCCCTGCAGCAGAACTTGAACCGGTGCTCATTGCAGGCTCTACCGTAAGCCGTGCGACGCTCCATAATATAGACTTTATCCGCAGCAAAGATATCCGTATTGGCGATACTGTTGTTATACAGAAAGCCGGCGACATTATCCCTGAGGTTGTAGACGTTGTTAAAGAGCAGCGTACCGGAGCAGAAGTTGAATTTAATATGCCCGAAACCTGCCCTGCGTGCGGTGCAAATGTACACAGAGAAAACGGCGAAGCGGCGCACCGTTGCACAGGTGTGGATTGCCCTGCTCAGGCGATACGCAATATCATTCACTTTGTATCGCGTGATGCTATGGATATAGAGGGGCTTGGTCCGCAGATAATAGAAAAACTTGTTGAAAACAAACTTATTGTCAGCAGCGCAGACCTTTATTATATGGATAAAGATAAACTTGCCGCACTGGATAAAATGGGCGAAAAGAGTGCTGAAAACATTTTAAATGCACTTGAAAATTCTAAGCAGAACGGTATGGAAAAACTGCTTTATGCTTTGGGTATACGCCATATCGGTGCAGGAGCGTCTAAACTGATTTCTAAAAAATTCGGCGATATATACGCACTTTTTGATGCAACTGTAGAGGGCCTTTCTTCTATTGGCGATATAGGAACTGTTATGGCGGAGAGTGTTGTTGATTTCTTTGCGCAACCGCATACACGTGATTTTATTAACCGTTTGGCTGATGCAGGCGTTAATATGACATATTCTGCCGACGAGGGTACAGACAACCGATTTGAGGGTAAAACATTTGTGCTTACAGGTACTCTTGAGCATTACGGCAGAAAGGAAGCAAGCGAAATAATAGAGCGTTTTGGCGGAAAAGTTTCAGGTAGCGTATCTAAAAAGACTGATTATGTGCTTGCTGGCGAAGCCGCAGGCAGTAAACTTGACAAAGCAAATGCTCTTGGTGTTACTGTTATTACCGAAGAAGAATTTGAGCAGATGATAAAATGATTTAAAAACACCGCATATAAAGCGGTGTTTTTGTGTTGCAAAATGGTTAAATATAGTGTATAATAATAATAATTGCTAATTGAAAGGAAGTATACTTATGAAAGTAACTACTGAGCAGATAAAGCACGTAGCAGAACTTGCTCGTCTTAAACTGACTGATGAAGAGGTAAAATCGCTCAACATGGAGGCGGTTATTGAGTTTGCGGACAAACTTTCCGAACTCGATGCCGAGCAGATTGCGCCCACCAACCATGTATCTGATATATATAATGTTTTCCGCGAAGATGTGGAAGTTCCGTCTTATGACAGAGATGATATTTTGAAAAATGCACCTGCTAAGGCAAGAGGCTGTGTTCTCGTGCCAAAGGTAGTGGAGTAAGGGGGAGAGTACGTTGAATTTACACGAAAAAACTATACATGAACTTTCCTCAATGCTTAAAGCAAAAGAGGTTTCAAGTGTTGAAATTACCGAATCAGTATTAGCCCGTATAGACGCTGTAGAGGATAAAGTAGGCGGCTATATAAGTGTGGCGGCAGAGTCCGCTGTTGAACAGGCAAAAGAGGCTGATGCAAAAATTGCGGCAGGGGAGAGTATTTCTGATATCTGTGGTATACCTGTAGCAGTTAAAGACAATATCTGCACAAACGGCATCGCCACCACTTGCGGCTCTAAAATGCTTGAAACATTTGTTCCGCCGTATGATGCGTTCGTTTCTAAAAAGTTAAAAGAAAACGGCGGTGTTATTGTAGGTAAAGCAAATATGGACGAGTTCGCCATGGGCTCATCTACCGAAACATCATATTTTAAAACCACTAAAAACCCGTACGATTTAACCAAAGTTCCCGGCGGCTCATCAGGCGGAAGTGCGGCTGTTGTTGCGGCTGACGAGGCTATATTCTCGCTCGGTAGCGACACCGGCGGTTCAATCCGTCAGCCAGCGTCGTTCTGTTCGGTAGTAGGTTTAAAACCCACTTATGGTTTGGTTTCACGCTTTGGTCTGGTGGCATTTGCATCATCACTCGACCAGATTGGGCCTATGACAAAAGACGTTACAGACTGCGCTATTGCATTAAACGCTATTGCAGGTCATGATTCTATGGACTCAACATCTGCAAATATCAAACTTCCCGATTATAAATCCGCATTGGTTAATGATGTTAAGGGTATGAAAATAGGTATTCCTGCTGAATATATGGGTGAGGGTATTGCACCTGATGTTAAGGCAATCATATTGGCAGCCGCTAAAAAGTACGAGGAAATGGGTGCGATAGTTGAAGAATTCAGCCTGCCTATGACAGACTATGCCTTGAGCGCATATTACATTATATCCTCTGCAGAGGCAAGTTCAAACCTCGCACGTTTTGACGGAATTAAATACGGCTACCGTACAAAAGAGTTTGAAGATTTGAACGACCTGTATGCAAAATCACGTACAGAGGGCTTCGGCAGTGAGGTTAAACGCCGTATTATGCTCGGCACTTATGCGCTTTCGTCAGGTTATTATGACGCATACTACAAAAAAGCGCAGCAGGTACGCACATTGATTAAAAAGTCTTTCAACGACGCATTTACAAAGTACGATTTGATACTGTCGCCTGCATACCCCAATACCGCATTTGAAATCGGTGGTAAAATAAGCGATGCAGTACAGATGTACCTTGGTGATATATGCACAGTTTCAGTTAATATTGCAGGTCTGCCCGGTATGGTTGTTCCTGCAGGCTTTGATACAAACGGTATGCCGGTAGGTATGCAGTTAATCGGCAAAGCGTTTGACGAGGCGACACTTCTGCGTGCGTCATACGCATTTGAACAGAACACGGATTACCACACAATCCGTCCCGCATTATAAGAAAGGAGGCAGGATAATATGAATTACGAATCCGTTATCGGTCTGGAAGTTCACGCAGAACTTTCCACCAACACAAAAATTTACTGCTCATGCAAAAATGAGTTTGGTTTAGATGTAAACACTTCCTGCTGTCCTATATGCACAGGTATGCCCGGCACATTGCCCGTTTTGAATAAAAAGGTTGTGGAGTATGCCATCAAAGCAGGTTTGGCGCTTAACTGCTCTATCACCCGAGAGGGCAAGCAGGACAGAAAAAATTATTTCTATCCCGACCTGCCAAAGGCGTACCAGATTTCACAGTTTGACCTGCCCCTTTGCACAGACGGCTATGTTGATATCGATGTAAACGGCGAGAAAAAAAGAATAGGCATTACACGTATTCATATAGAAGAAGACGCAGGTAAACTTATTCACTCTGTAATGGGTGATGAGTCTTACGTTGATTTTAACCGTTGCGGCGTTCCGCTTATAGAGATTGTTTCCGAGCCTGACCTTAGAAGTGCCGAGGAGGCAAGAATTTATCTTGAAACATTAAAATCAATTCTTCAGTATATAGAAGTTTCCGACTGTAAGATGGAGGAGGGCTCTCTGCGTTGTGACATTAATGTGTCCCTGCGCCCTGTAGGAAGCGAAAAATTCGGTACACGTTCTGAAATGAAAAACGTGTCAACATTCAGCGGTACACAGCGTGCTATAGAATACGAAATCGGCCGCCAGACAGAAATACTTGATAACGGCGGAGTTATTGAGCAGGAAACACGCCGCTGGGACGATGCCAAAGGCGAGAATGTGCTTTTAAGAAGTAAAGAAGAAGCACACGACTACAGATATTTCCCCGAGCCCGACCTTATGCCCATAGTTGTTGATGACGAATGGATAGAAAGTATACGTGCCACTCTGCCCGAAATGCCTGATGTTAAAAAAGCAAGATACACCGGCGAACTCGGTCTTGGCGATTACGAGGCAGGCATTATCGTCGGCAATAAGAGCATGGCAAGATTTTTTGATAAATGCGTGGAACTCGGCGGTAATGTTAAAGCAGTTGCAAACTGGCTGCAGGGCGACATTATGAAAGTTGTTAAGGATAAAGATATAACCTTTGACGATATTACATTCACCCCCGAAGACCTTAACGAACTTGCCGCAATTGTTGATAAAGGTACTATCAGCATAACTGCCGCTAAAAAAGTTCTGGCAAAAATGTTCGAAACTTGTGAAAAGCCGTCTAAGATAGTAGACGACTTAGGTCTTGCTCAGATAAATGACGAATCTGCCATAGAGGCAATGGTTAATGACGTTTTAGATAAAAATCCTCAGTCTTTTGAAGATTACAAAAACGGCAAAACACGTGCGCTCGGCTTCCTTGTCGGTATGGTTATGAAAGAGTCCAAGGGCAAGGGTAATCCGCAACTTATCAACAAAATGATTCTCGAAAGATTAGAGGCATATAAAAACGGTTAATAGTTAATAAAATGAAAGGGCAGTCTTTGTTTGCGAAAACTGTCCTTTTATCTATGGATAAATATATGATAGAGTTACTTTTTAAATATCAGGATTTAAAATACAAGGATTTTCAGTCAAAACTTCTGCCGACTGTTAATCCCGAAACAATTATCGGTGTGCGCACACCCGTTATCCGAAAAATTGCAAAAGAAATTTTAGGCAGTAAAAAAGCAAGTAATCTTTTAAATCAACTTCCGCATAAATATTATGAGGAGAATAATCTTCATGCAATTTTGTTGGAAAGTATAAAAGATTTTGATTTGTGTGTTAAAGAGGTAAACCGCTTTCTGCCGCATGTGGATAACTGGGCAACGTGCGATGGTATGCGCCCTAAATGCTTTGCAAAAAATACTGATAAACTGCTTTTGGAAGTTAAAAACTGGCTTAAATCAGACCATACGTATACCGTGCGTTATGCTATAGGTATGCTTATGGCTCATTACCTTGATGCGGAATTTGATGAGAGTTATTTGAAGATGGTATCTTCCGTTAAAAGCGATGAATACTACGTTAATATGATGATAGCATGGTATTTTGCTACTGCTCTTGCAAAACAATGGGAAAGTGCTGTGGTGTATATAGAGCAGAAACGTCTGCCCGTATGGGTGCATAATAAAACTATTCAAAAGGCGGTAGAAAGTTACAGAATAACTGATAAGCAGAAGAATTATCTGAGTAAATTTAAAATATAAATACAAAAGAGGGGCGAATTTATGCAAAAAACAAAAGAAAGAGACTCTAATCTGGAATTATATCGTATTATTGTTATGCTTTTGATTGTAGCACATCATTATGTTGTTAATTCTGGATTGACAGATGCAACAGGACCTATTTATTCTAATGTATTGTCTATAAGGTCTATGTTTCTGTTGATTTTCGGTGCATGGGGAAAGACCGGAATTAATTGTTTTGTTTTAATCACAGGATATTTTATGTGTAAATCAAATATCACACTCAAAAAATTTTTAAAACTTTTATTTGAAATATGGTTTTACAGAATTATAATCAACTTGGTTTTTTGGATTACTTCGTATAATCAGGTTACTTTAACAGGAATTATAAATATAATATTACCTGTAAGGAGTATTGCTACAGGATTTTCACCTGCGTATCTTGTATTCTTTCTCTTTATTCCGTTTTTAAATATTTTGATTAATAATATCACAGAAAAGCAACATTTATTATTGTTGTTATTGCTTTCGTTTACATACATATTTTTAGGCACGTTTCCGTATTTTTCAGTTAATATGAATTATGTTTCGTGGTTTATGGTTTTATATTTCATGGCATCATATATAAGGAATTATCCCAAAAGAATATTTGAAAATGTTAAGTTGTGGAAATGGCTTACTTTAATTTTTGTTATAATTTCAATTCTTTCTGTAATTGCATGTGCGTTTTTGTCACATTGGTTTAACAAGAGAATGGCATATTATTTTGTTCAAGACTCAAATACCTTGCTTGCTGTTTTAGTAGGCGTTTCTTCATTTTTAACTTTTAAAAACTTGAAAATAAAAAACAGTAAATTTATAAATAAAATATCTTCTACTTGCTTTGGTGTTTTGTTAATTCATGCTAATAGTGATGTTATGCGCAAATGGTTATGGAAAGATGTACTAAATAATGTCGGAATGTATAATTCGCCGTTTTTGGTTGTTCATGCGGTGCTAAGTGTTTTAATTATTTTTATTTTTTGTTCCATGATTGATTTGTTAAGAATTAGATATGTAGAAAAACCATTATTTGTACTATGGGATAAAAAGTATGATAAAATTTTGAAAAATTTCTCAGATATTGAAAGCAAAATTTTTCAAAGGTTACATATAAAAAATAATTAAGAGGTAAAAATGAAAATCAACTATAAACTTAAAATGGACGCAGAAATTGAAAATATCAAAAAAACAGGTGCAAAACCAAAATTGCTCCTGCACGCTTGCTGTGCGCCGTGTTCAAGTGCGGTTTTGGAACAGCTATGTAAGTTTTTTGAAATTACGCTCTTTTTCTACAATCCTAACATATCGCCCGAAAGTGAGTTTGTATTCCGCTTAGAGGAATTAAACAGATTGACTGACGAGATGAATTTAAGAGATATAGAAATTATTGCTCCGACGTATGATAATTCTGAGTTTGAGGATATTGCAAAAGGTATGGAAAATATTCCTGAAGGCGGAGCAAGGTGTGAAAAATGCTATCGCCTGCGCCTTGAAAGGTCGGTTGCATATGCAAAAGAAAACGGGTTTGACTACGTTACCACAACATTATCGATAAGCCCGTATAAAAATGCGCAATGGCTTAACGAAATCGGTTTAGAACTGGCAGATAAGTACGGCACAAAATATCTTTGCTCAGACTTTAAAAAAGGTGAGGGATACAAGCGTTCGTGTGCACTTTCCGCAGAGTATAACCTGTACAGGCAGAACTACTGCGGTTGCAAATATTCAAAACAAATATAAAGGGGAATGTATTTTAAATAAAAAGGTGATACACAAATTTAAAATGTTGCATTTTATAGGCCTTACAATAGCAGGTTTTATAAATGCTTTCGAAATAACGGTTTTCCTTGCACCTGTAAAACTTTACGAAAGCGGCGTAACGCAACTGCTTGCAAAAGGACATTATTCAAAAACGGAAAAAACGGCTGTGTATTTTATAGTAAACAGATTTCAGATTCCAAATGTAAAAGAAATCGCCCACGAGATTGACCCTGAAGCGTTTATGACCATTACCGAGGTTGCAGATGTATATATGGGAACAAAACATACACACGAATAAATTTTGTGTAAAATCGGTAAAACACTTTTGATTTTATGTGCTAAAAGAATACATAACTGCCAATCACCCCTCATATAGTATTATATGAGGGGTGATGTTGTGAAAGATTACATAATGGAGAGAGTTGTAACGCTGGCTCAATATATTATTGAAAATAAAGCAACTGTCCGTGCCGCTGCCAAAAAATTTGGAATTTCAAAATCTACTGTACATACAGTGAGAGTAACATAGAAACTTTTTATATCGAAGTGGCGTAAAACCCTTGTGAGATACATTCTTGCAAGGGTTTTTAGCATT
>JAZSLD010000061.1:0-6952 GCA_045535195.1 Clostridia bacterium
ATTCCCTACCTGGAATCTTTCGCTCACCCACCCTGTAAATCTGGCATACGAAGCAGCAACAGCCGATCTCAATGATGTTAATATGATTGACCCGTTCCATTTAGATGCTTATGGTGAAACCACTGTAAATTACAACAGAGATGTGGAGATATTCCCTGTTGTTAAGGCAATGCTTGAAGATATTTTAGGTGCTTGCCCATATAAATCACCTACTGATATGGGTGTTAATATGGCCGGTAACTGCATAATAGATGATGAAGTTACAAGAGCAGCATCAAAGCAGGAAATCATACGTAGATATTACACGGCGCTGTGTGACCAACGAAAAGGAATTATTACCGATGAAGATGTTGTTATAAAACTTGAACTGCTCATGAAAAAGGCAGGAGTTACTGCTAATGACCGTACAGTTATTGGCCCTGCACTTCAAAAATCAGCCATTACCGGCGCACCTGCTGCCGCATTGGAATTACCCAACGGAAAGATTATAACCGGAAGAACATCGGAACTTTTAGGCGCTGCAGCAGCACTTTTGCTTAATGCATTAAAAGAACTTGCCGGACTTGATGATGCAATACATCTTATTTCTCCGGTAATTATCGAACCAATACAGCATTTGAAAACTGACCATCTTGGCAACAGAAATCCAAGATTGCACACCGACGAAGCCTTGATTGCTCTATCCATCTGCGCGCCGACTGACGAAAATGCAGAACTCGCCATGGAACAATTGAGTAAACTCCGCGGTTGTGAAGTTCACTCTTCTGTAATGCTTTCTTCTGTAGATGAAAATGTACTTCGAAGGCTTGGAATTAATGTAACTTGTGAACCCGTTTACCAAAGTAAAAAACAGCATTAAAATAAAATTAAAACACCTCATTTTCATAAAAATGAGGTGTTTTAATTTATTCAAAAGAGGGTTTCTTTCCCGCAACACCGGAAAGTGATGAATCCGGCGAAGGCTCAGACATACTGAAATACATTTTTGCTGCTTTGGTTGTTCCAAAATCCTGATTCGAACCGGAATTCTGCACTTTATTAAATGCCTCTCTGAACATTGCGTTGTGTGCTTCTTCACGGTTAAGCAAAAAATCTATGGTTTCTTTAACTTTCTTATCATCAATTTGTCTGTAAAGATATTCATATACAACCTTCGCCCTTTGTTCCGATGCAATATTAGAAAGAAGATCTGCACATAAATCTCCTGTTACAGTGACATAATCTCCAGTCCAGGAATAACCCGAGGCGTAAATAAGTCCGGGGTTAAGTCCAAGCAGAACATGTGTCTGTATTTCCCCATCAGGTACTTTTGTTGCATCTACATCGTGTCCATTAAGAAGATTGATTGTTTGGGAAATCATTTCTAAATGGCTCAGTTCTTCTGCCGCAATGTCTAAAAACAAATCCTTGATTTCCGGATCTTTAACCCTGAAACTTTGTGACATATATTGCATAGCCGCTTTTAATTCGCCATTTCCACCGCCAAGTTGTTCCTGTAAAAGTGCGGCATACTGTGGATTAGGACGCTCAATCTCAACAGGATGAAACAAAAGTTTTTCATGTTTAAACATAAAATTACCTCACTTTATTATAGAATATATTCCCATTGTTTCCAAAACGAACAATAAATATTCCAATAAAGCTTTTGGTAAAAATAATTTATCTTACTAAAAAACACAACCCGAAATACTTCAGGTTGTGTTTTAAATTATTAAAGTTTGTTTCTCTGTATTTTTCCACTTACTGTTTTCGGCAGACTGTCCCTAAACTCTACAATTCTGGGGTATTTATAAGGAGCAGTTTTATCTTTTACGTAATTCTGAATTTCCTTCTTCAGTTCTTCGGTAGGTTCTGTGCCATTTACTAAAACGATGCTTGCTTTAACTATCTGGCCTCTTACCTCATCAGGAACAGCAGAAACACCACATTCAAGTACATATGGTAATTCCATGATAACACTTTCAATTTCAAAAGGACCGATGCGATAGCCCGAAGATTTAATAACGTCATCTATGCGGCCTACATACCAATAGAAGCCGTCTTCGTCACGCCATGCAACGTCGCCGGTATGGTAATAACCGTCATACCATACTTCCTTGGTCTTTTCTTCATCACCATAATAACCGGTAAACAAACCGCATGGAGCACCATCTTTAACATTAATAACAATTTCACCGGATTCACTTGTTTTAACCTGATTACCATCAGCATCATGAAGTTCAACTTTATATATAGGTGCAGGTTTACCCATAGCACCGATTTTGTGCGGTTTGCCAACAAGATTACCAATAATCATTGTACTTTCCGTCTGACCAAAACCTTCTTTTATCTGAAGACCCGTAGCTTTTTCAAACTGACGGTAAACTTCGGGGTTGAGTGCCTCGCCGGCAGTAGTCATATGGCGAACTGATGAAAAATCATATTTAGAAATATCCTGTTTAATCATCATACGAAGCATTGTAGGCGGTGCACAGAATGTTGTGATGTGATGTTTTGCAAACATTGGTAAAATTTCAGATGCATCAAAGCGGTCAAAGTCGTAAACAAATGTAGCAGCCTCACAAACCCACTGACCGTAAAGTTTACCCCACATTGCTTTTGCCCAGCCTGTATCGGAAATAGTAAAATGTAAGCCGTCTGGGTCTACATTGTGCCAATACTTTGCAGTATGGAAATGACCTAACGGGTATTTATAATTATGTGTTGCGATTTTCGGATAACCGGAAGTTCCTGACGTGAAGTACATAAGCATAGTGTCATCGCCGCACGGAGAATCTTCTGTACGGTCAAAGTGTGAACTAAAGCGTTTGTATTCTTCGTCAAAGTTTCGCCAACCATCCCTACTCTCACCAACAATCATTTTATTGACAAGCATAGGACATTTTTCAGCAGCAATATCAACATGATTTGCCACCTCGCCGTCAGATGTGCACACTATTGCGCTTACCCCTGCAGAGTTAAATCTGTATTCAAGGTCGTGTTCCTGAAGTTGGTCAACTGCCGGAATCGCAATAGCACCAAGTTTGTTTAATCCAAGCATTGCTATCCAGAACTGATAGTGACGCTTTAAGATAAGCATTACCCTGTCGCCTTTTTTAATTCCGAGAGACGCAAAGTAATTCGCACACTGGCTTGATGCTTTTCTCATATCGGTAAAAGTAAAACGTCTTTCTGTTTTATCCTTTGAGATATGAAGCATAGCAAGTTTGTCGGGCTCACGTCTTGAAAGTTCATCAACAAGGTCAAACGCAAAGTTAAATTTCTCTGTATTTTTAAACTCTATGGATGTAGGCGTACCTTTATCATCTTCAACAACATCAATAAAATTATGATAAATTCTGTCTTTTGTATCTCTGTGAATTGAACCGATAATCTGCTCAGTAGAAACAGCGTCTGAAGGCGCATCTGTTCCTTCAACATCAGATCTCAAAACTATTGCATAGAATTTACAGTCCTTGCCATTAACAGCAATCATACCGTGTGGAGTGTCACTGTTATAGTAAATGCTGTCGCCGGGGCCAAGAACTTCTTTATGTTCACCAATCTGAACCATAAGGTGTCCTTCAATAACAATATCACATTCCTGACCTGAGTGTGTTGTAAGTTCGATATCTTTATTTTGCGCTTCCTCATCATAGGCGCTTACAACAAACAACGGCTCTGCAATACGGTTTTTAAACGCATACGCAAGGTTATGATAAATCATACCGTGTGCCTTTGCAATTTGTTGACCTGCTCCGGCACGTGTAACAGTATATGATTTAAGATTAGGGCTGTAACCTTCAATAATATCGGTTACATTTACTCTTAACGCTGCAGCACAACGGTATATAAAAGCAAAGTTAAGGTCAGATTCGCCGTTTTCGCACTTTATGTATTCTTCAACAGAAATGCCGGTTTTATCAGCCATTTCCTGCACGGTATAATTCTCAATCTCGCGAAGTTCGCGGATACGTTCCGCCATTTCTTTAATTTTGAGATTAATATCCCTTGAGTTTTCCATAGTAAAAATTTCTCCTTTTTATGAGGCAAAAAAAATCTCGCCTCAAAGTATAGTAAAAATCTTTGAGACGAGTGTAATTCACCCGCGGTACCACTCAAATTGCGCTGTAATAAGCGCCACTCTCCGGGTCTAACAACCCATATGCATTAACGCAGCAATCACGAGGAGGTTCTACTTACGAAAAACGCTTTCTTCCTCCCGGCTCAGAAGCTACAAACACATTCTCTCCCCTGTGGCTCGCATCAAACGCCACTTCTCTCAAAGGTTCAAAATAATATGCCCTCTCCGTCAAAGCCTTTATACCATATAAATATATCATATTAAAATTAATATGTCAAGCATTTCGTTCATTTTTAGTTAAACAACTTTATCAGCCTGAATACCTGTTCAACTGTATCACACAAGTTTTTAGATGCATTATTGCATTCCATAGCCTCTTGTACAGAACACGGTGTTCTTAAAATAGGAAAAAAACTATCTATACCGTGTTCATTGCAAACTGCCGCACCATCGGTAACACAACCGGAAAAAGCAATTACAGGTTTATCGTATTTTTTTGCAAGTTTTGCAACGCCCACAGGTGATTTGCCCATATAAGACTGATTATCCAAGCGACCTTCTCCGGTAATAACAATATCAGAATTTTTAATATATTCTTCCAACCCAACCTCATTTATCACTAAATCTACACCAGATTTAAGAGTGGCATTCAAATATGCTAAAAACGCAAATCCCAATCCTCCGGCAGCACCAGTTCCGGGAGCAGTTGCATCGGCAGACGCTATTACTTTTTTAGTTAATTCGGCGTATTTTTTTAGCCAACCGTCCATATCGTTTATCATTTGAGGCGTAGCACCCTTTTGAGGACCATAAACAGCGCTGCAACCATTTTCACCACAAAGTATATTTTTTACATCGCAAGCAATACAAAAATTACATTCTTTAAGTTCAGCAATAGCATTTTCGGTGCGTATTTGAACAATTTCGCTCAATCCTTTTGCTCCATATGGAACCTGATTTCCAAATTTATCAAGAAATTCAAATCCAAGAGCCTGAAGCATTCCTACTCCGCCATCGTTCGTTGCACTACCGCCTATTCCAATTATAAAATCACGACATCCTTTTAAAATTGCATCAGCAATTAATTCGCCAACGCCATATGTTGTAGTATATAAAGGATTTCTTTCTTTTTCATCAATAAGTGTAATTCCTGCCGCAGCAGACATTTCAATAACTGCTTTTTTAGTTTTAGGTATAATGCCATAATCGGTTTGTATGAGTTTGCCTATAGGGTTATGGACAGTTGCAGATACCGTCTCACCATGTGTTGCAGAAATTATTACTTCTACTGTTCCTTCTCCGCCATCCGCTAAAGGACATATATTAACTTCAGCATCTTTATAAACACGTTTGATTCCGTTTTTTATTGATTCAGCAGCCTGAAAAGTTGATAAACTTCCCTTAAAAGAATCTATCGAGACTGTTACTTTCATCAATATCACCAACTTTTCATTATTAATACTTCATTAATATAAGCCGAAACTTTAAACATGATTTAAAATTTGATTTCTTTACCGTTTTTCTTCCATTCAAGAAATTCAGCAGTTGCACAGAAAAGAACATCCCCTGAAGAATTAATGGCTGTTTCAAGTGAATCCTGAACAACACCAATAATAAAACCAACTGCAACAACCTGCATCGCAATATCTTGTCCTACACCCAGTAAAGAACATGCCATTGGAATCAAAAGCAACGAACCACCTGCAACACCTGATGCGCCGCATGCTCCAAGTGTTGCTACAAAGCTAAGAATAATTGCAACTAAAATATTAACTTCTATACCTTGCGAAAATGCTGCTGCAAGTGACATTACAGTTATAGTAATAGCAGCACCGTCCATATTAATGGTAGCACCTAAAGGAATAGAAACAGAATAGTGTTCTTTATCTAAACCGAGTTTTTCGCAAAGTGCCATATTAACCGGAATATTAGCAGCAGAACTTCTGGTAAAGAACGCAGTAACACCTGATTCTTTGAAACATTTAAAAATCAGCGGATAAGGATTTCGGCGAAGTGTAATTGCCACAACCAACGGATCTACTATCAAAGCAACAGCAAGCATGCAGCCAACTAAAACAGCCAGAAGTTTACCATAATCAGTAAATATCTGTAAACCATATTCATTTACAGATGAAAATACCAGTCCCATAATACCAAATGGTGCCAATTGGATTACCCAGGCAACGGCTTTTGAAACTGCATCTGAAATATCATAAAGAACCGCTTTTGTTTTTTCGCCTGCGCATTTACGCAGAGCCAAACCAAATACAACTGCCCATGTAAGTATACCGACATAATTGGCATTAATAATTGCACTTACCGGATTCATCACCATATTATTAAGTAGCGCACCGAAAACCTCACCCAATCCAGCCGGAGCACTTTGAGTAGCAGTCTCCATAAGAGGAATAGTAACAGGAAAAAGATAACTGCCGATTACTGCTACAACCGCTGCTAAAAAGGTACTGAGTATATAAAGGAATATAACAGTTCTAAAACGTCTGCCAATCCCCTCTCCTGCACTTGAAAGTGATGCTATAACAAGCACAAACACCAATATTGGAGCAATACTTTTAAGTGCATTTACAAAAATACTGCCAAAGATTTCAACAAATGATGCCTGCGGTCCCCATAAACCTAAGCATATACCAATAATAAGTCCGATAACAATGCGAAGAATCAACGGTGTTTTTGTGTAATAACTTAAAATTTTTTTCATATGTATCTCCTATTTCATCTTAAAATTATATTTTAATTATACAATAAACAAGACTACATTGCAATAGTATAAAATTTTAACGTCGCTCAAGTTCAAATTGCTTTTTTATATTTTAAAAGGCAAGTACCTTATAGGTACTTGCCTTTTAAACGGAGAAGGAGAGATTTGAA
>JAZSLD010000076.1:0-5157 GCA_045535195.1 Clostridia bacterium
GCGCAGCAGAAAAAGCAGATCGACATTATTAAAAAGCACGGCTTCTTTGACCCGCCTCACGATTTTGAACACTTGAGAAAATGCGCTGATAAGTATATTCATCAGGGCGTTAAGATGGGCGAAGGCTGGCTGATTACCGCAGAAATGGCGGCACTCGCTGAAACGGGTACTGAAAACATCATCTGTACTCAGCCTTTCGGCTGTCTGCCAAACCACATAATCGCCAAAGGTATGATGCGCAAGATTAAAGACCGTCACCCAATGGCGAACATCGTTGCAATCGACTACGACCCAAGTGCAACAAAGATAAATCAGGAGAACAGACTTAAACTTATGCTATCTAACGCAGACGGCGGCAGAGGCGTATTTAATAAGGTTAAAACAGAAGAAAAAGAAGAAATTTTAGTTTAATAAAAAATTTTTTAAAAAATACGGAACTTTTTTTGATTTGCATCGTCTTATAAGTGTAAATCAAATAAAAACAAGAGAGGTACATAATTATGATTAAAAGAACCTTGGCTGTTATAGCCGCAACCGCAGTTTTAGCTGCATCATCAGTAACAAGTTTTGCTGAGTACGATCCCAACAAAGTAGTAGCAGAAAATCAGATTGCTACAAAAATGATTACTCCTGAGTTTAAAATCAATGTAAACGGCGTTGAAATTGCCGCTCCCGTTCCTTTTGAAAACGAGGGTATGCTTATGCTTCCCTTACGTGCAATCACCGAAACTTTAGGTTTCGACGTTGAGTGGCAGGGCGAAACAGGTACAATCATCTTAACAAAAGGCCCAGTTTACATAACAATGAACGCTTTTGAAGACGGCTACACTTTCTCAAGAACTGCGCCTATGATGCTCGGCACAGCACCTATTCTTATTGACGGTGTTACATTTGTTCCTGCAGAGTTTATCACTCAGGTTTTAAGCGGTGCATACAGAACAGAAGCAGACGGCTCTATCAGAATTTTTGATGCTGAAACTAAAGACATCGCTTTGATTGAGTCTGTAAATGCTGAGGAAAAACAGATCGTAGTAAACGATATCGTTATGGGTACAGTTGTGCTTAACATAAGCGACGAAACAACTATCACAGACGAAGAGGGCACACCCGTTGAATTTGAAGAACTTGTTGAAGGTCTTACTTTAAAAGTTACATACGGCGATGCTATGACAATGAGCCTGCCGCCTATCAACAACCCATCTGTAATTGTGGTTAAGTCTGGCTCTCCTGCAATGACTTTACCATCACACGAGCCTGTTGCAGAGATTACTCCCGTTCCCGACGCACCTGTTGAGGTTGAGTAATAATATTAAAAATTTAAAAGATGCCTGCGGGCATCTTTTTTTGTGCAATAAATTTTTAAGGAAATTGTTGACAATGCAAATATGGATATGTTATAATATTTTCAGCACACTATGTGCTGAACGGAGGTGCTTTTTGTGGCAAATAAAGACATAACGCTTATAAATGACGAAATGTCGGATATGATAATTGCCGCAGCAACCAAGATTGCCACTTCCGAGGGGGCGCATACTCTTACTGTGCGAAAAGTGCTTCGCGAACTTGAAATCACCAACAGAGTTTTTTATAACAGATTTCACAATATTGGCGAAGTGCTCGAAATTGTTTATAAAAATAGCGTTATGCATATGCGTGAGTGTCTGGCACAAAAATACGACGAAAAGAAAGACTTTTTTGAATACGTGCTTGATGTGCTCACTCAGGTGTTGATTGCAACTTACGATATAAGAGAGCAGTTTAGCCAGTATGCGTTTGAATACGACTCTATTAACGACACCAACTATATCTGGTGGAGAGCAGAGATTAAAAAACTGGTTGAATATGCAAAAGAAAAAGACCTTATAAAAAAAGATATTGATGCCGACGCACTCAGTTATTCTATATGGTGCTTTTCGCGCGGTTTTAATGCCGACGCTATCTGCCGCCGCTTTACTAAAGAAGAAGCGGTTGAGTATTTTAGATACGGAATGAGTTTCTTTTTAGAGGGATTAAAAAAATAGAAATTTAAACAGAAATGAAAGTTTCTGTTTAAAATTTTCTCAGCACACCCTGTGCTGAAAAATGTCGAAACATAAGCAAAACCCAGTAAACACCGAGGGTTTATTCCAGCACACTCTGTGCTGAAGATTGTAAAAACAAGTCGAAAGGGGCAGTATATAAATGTCAATTAAAGTTTTAGGTACGGGCGCATACATACCCGAAAAGGTCGTTACAAACGATGACCTTGCACAACTTGTAGACACATCCGACGAATGGATTATGCAAAGGGTTGGTGTTAAAGAAAGGCACGTATCTGTAGACGAAACCGCTGCCGATATGGCGGCTAAGGCGGCAAAAAGTGCGCTGGAGTCTGCAAATTTATCGGGTGCTGACATTGACTTAATAGTTGCTGCCACCATTTCGGGCGAAACACTTTCGCCGACTGTTGCGGGTATGGTGCAAAAGGCAATCGGCGCAACCTGCCCTGCGTTTGACGTAAACTCTGCGTGCAGCGGATTTTTGTTTGCTTTAGATACTGCCGTTTCATACATTGAGCGCGGCACATACAAAAACGTGCTTGTTATCGGTGCGGAAAGATTAAGTAAACTTGTTGACTGGACAGACCGCAGTACGTGTGTTATATTCGGTGACGGCGCAGGTGCAATGGTTGTAACAAAAGGCGACGGTTACCTTGCATCAAGGCTGTATACATCGGGTGGTGACGAGGTTATAGAAATTCCCTCATTCGGCGGCTCTTCGCCTTTTTACAAAACACCGCTGAAGCATCCGTACATATTTATGGACGGTCAGGAAACATTTAAGTTTGCGGTAAACAAAATTGCCGAGGACATTAAATACGTGGCAGAGCAGGCAGGCATTACATTAGACGAAATCGACTATGTTGTAACGCATCAGGCAAACATCAGAATAATGGACTTTGCCGCAAAACGCCTTAAAATGCCTAAGGAAAAGTTTGTTATCAATATCCACAAATACGGCAATACTTCATCTGCCAGCGTGGCGATTGCTTTTGACGAACTTGCGCGTTCAGGCAAACTCAAACGTGGCGATAAAATCGCTATGTGCGCATTCGGCGGCGGCTTATCAAGTGCGGCTTGCCTTATTGAATGGTAAAAAAGACCTTGTGTCTTAATAATATAAAAAATTATTTATTTGGAGGAAATTATCATGACAATCGAAAAAGTAAAAGAATTATTGGCAGACCACTTAGAGATGGACGTTGCTGAAATCACAGACGAAACCACCTTTGAAGACCTCGACATCGACTCTCTCGACACAGTAGAGATTATGATGGAAATGGAAGACGAGTTCGGCATCGAAATCAAGGCTGCCGAAGTAGGCAAATCAGTTAAAGAACTGTCTGCTTACATTGACGCAAAATTAGCGTAAGTTTCAATGTTTAATGGGCATAAGCAGGCATCTGTTTATGCCCATTAATGAAAGGTAGTGGAATTTATGGTACATACACCGATATGCGAAATGCTCGGTATTAAATATCCTATACTGCAGGGCGGTATGGCGCACATATCAGACGCTAACCTTGCCGCAGCAGTATCAAACGGCGGAGGGTTAGGGCTTATATCAGCGGCTAACGGAAACGTTAACTGGATTGAGCAGCAGATAGACCTTGCCGCATCATTAACAGACAAACCGTTCGGCGTAAACATTATGCTGATGGGTGAAAATATAGACGAAATTGCAGAACTTATCGCTCGCAAAAAAGTGGCGCTTGTTACCACCGGTGCGGGCAATCCCGACAAATACGTGCCTATGTGGAAAGAGGCAGGTGTTAAGGTTATACCCGTAGTAGCGTCCAGCGCACTTGCAAAACTTATGGCTCGTGCAGGCGCTGATGCAGTTATTGCAGAGGGTGGCGAATCGGGCGGTCACGTTGGCGAGATGACCACTATGGCACTCGTTCCGCAGGTTTGCGATGCTGTGGATATCCCCGTAATTGCCGCAGGCGGCATAGCCGACGGCAGAGGCGTGGCGGCATCACTTATGCTTGGTGCTCAGGGTGTTCAGGTAGGTACAAGATTTTTGGCGGCTACAGAGTGTAACATCAGCCGTACATACAAAGATAAACTTTTAAAAGCAGGCGACACTGCAACTATAGTTACGGGCAGACGTTTAGGCCACCCCGTGCGCAGTTTAAAATCGCCGTTCTCCAGAAATTATGCCAAGGCAGAGTACACGTCAATTTCCGACGACGAACTTGAGATGATGGCAGTTGGCAGTCTGCGTGCGGCAGTTGCCGACGGTGACGAGAAAAAAGGCTGCTTCCTTGCAGGGCAGATTTCAGGATTAGTAAACAGAGAACAAACCGCCAAAGAGATGATTGAAGAGATGTTTTCTGAGGCGGAATCTATATTGAATGGAGCAGGAAAATGGGTAAAATAGCATTTGTATTTTCAGGTCAGGGCGCGCAGTACAGCGGTATGGGCAAATCGCTCTACGATATGGGCGGTGCTGCAAAAAAACTTTATGACGAGGCAGAAGCCTTTCGGCCCGGCACTATGGATCAGTCTTTTGCAGGAAGTGACGAGGACCTTAAATTAACAAAAAACACTCAGCCGTGTATGTATTTAGTTGAGTTGGGTGCGGCACTTGAACTTAATGAAAAAGGCATATATGCCGACGGCGTTGCAGGATTTTCGCTCGGTGAGGTTGCGGCACTTGCATATGCAAAGGCGTATACCTATGCAGAGGGATTTAAAATCGTTACAAAACGTGGCGAAGTAATGAACGATGCTGCAAGCGGCGAAAAAACTGCTATGTGCGCAGTTTTAAAACTTGATGCCGAAACAGTAACCAAAACTGCAGCAGAGTTTGACCGCCTGTATTCAGTTAATTACAACTGCCCCGGTCAGGTGTCTGTATCAGGTCTTGCAAGCAGTATGGACGCATTTGCAGAAAAAGTAAAAGACCTCGGCGGCAGAACAATCCCGCTGGCAGTAAGTGCGGCGTTCCATTCGCCTTTTATGGCAGAGGCGGCAGACAAATTCGGCGAAGCGCTTGAAAGTTTTGATATAACTGCGCCGCAGATGAACGTATATGCAAACCTTACTGCACAGCCCTACGGCGAAGATGTTCGTGCAACACTTCAGCAGCAGATGCAAAGCCCCGTTAAATGGC
>JAZSLD010000220.1:0-7263 GCA_045535195.1 Clostridia bacterium
ACCAACTGGGCTAAAGGCCCTTACTTGCTCAACGCAAATTATTATATCATTGAAAACACCTCGTGTCAATACTTTTATTAAAACTTTTCCATTTATTATTTACGTTTGTTTACATTTTGTTGACGAATATTGACAAAACAAACCATAATGTTACAATATAAATATAAGTAATTTAAAAGAGGTGCTATATATGAAAAATAAGATGCTTACCATAGCAACTTCGTTTCTTATAATATTTACTCTCACTGCTTGCGGAGGAAAAATCTCAAATAAAGCCTTACAAAAGATGCTTAAAAACGATACGGATTTTACTGATATTGATTTTTCGTCCGCCAAAACAATTACAGAAACCGAACTTGACGAAAACACAAAAACCGTACTGTTCAGCGCAAAAGAAAGCGAAAACACCAAACTCGCTTATTACATAGCCATAGTAAACACAAAAAGCGACGACCTATTACCTGTGGATATTACATACGAGCCTTTGCAGTTTCTTCAAAAAGAAATATCTGCAAACCGCCCGCAGAGTATGAATATGGAATACTACATAAAGGTTACGGAACGTCTTGCTGATGATAACGAATATTTTAATAACGAAGAAAACAACATTCAATTTCTGCGTGATATAACAGGAACAAACGGAATAATTTCAACCGGCACCGCACAAAGCGCAATAACCGCCATTGCCAAAGAGGATTTTGCCGAAAATGACGCCGAAGATTTTTTGGTTATATTTGAAGAAGATAACGCAAACCCGATACAGTACGCAATTAAAGGCGTAGACTCTGTATACAGTTGGGACTGGCTTCCCGAGTCACAGTATCTTACGTTTGTAACTTCTTCAAATAAAGAGGAACTTGAAAAAGCCGAGGACGAGTACGGTCCTGCTTACAGCGACGAAAGCGTTTGGATCGCTTACGACCTTAATAAAGAAAAAAAGGGTGTATACAAAACCAAAGCCGAACTTTACGAAGCGGCAACGGGCAACAAAAGCGAATTTGAAGAAGAACCCGAAAAGCCTGATGGTGTACTTACACTTGCCACAGTAACAGACAAAGCACCTTTTGCCTATGTAAGCGGCGGCATACCCATCGGTGCAGATATTGACATCGCACGAGCCATAGCAGAAGAACTTAATATGGAACTTGAAATATCTACTATGTCATCATCAAACGCTATAAACGGCACTGCAAAAGGTACATATCATATGGCAATGGCAGCATATAACACATCTGTAGAAAACGACTCAATACGCTTTACCGATAACTATTACGGTGATTATGTTATATTACTTGGCAAAAACGGCGGCAAAATAAATGACAAAATCTGCAGCGCACTGGCAACATTAAAAGCCGACGGAACAATAAAAAAAATTATAAATAATCATAATGCAGGCAAAACACCGCAGCCAATCGAAGAAAAACCTCAGCAAAAGACTGAAGATTTATCCGCAGATAAGCCAACGCAAGACAGCACAAACGCCGCAATCTCCTACCGTGTCCGCAAAAGTTCCGACGACAGCAAATCACAGATAGGCGCATTTGCAAGTCTGGAAAACGCAAAAAAAGAAGCCAATGCCCATAAAGACGAAGGCTACAAAGTTTACGATATGTCAGGCAAACTTGTATATACTCCTTAACAAAATTAAAAGCAGTAACGGAAATTTCCGTTACTGCTTTTAGTTTCGTTATCTTAATTGTGTTTCGCCCTTATCTGCAATACATATTTTTAAACTTAACATTTTTTATAAATGGCTTATGCAATCAAACACACGGATGTGCTCACAAGGGCGATTAATAACATTGCCCTCAGGATTTTTACCTGATTTTATTGCAACAGCATCATCACCGGTGAAAAAATCACTTATCTACTGTGTACAATTATTTATAGCCGATAGTCTTACCGTGACAAACAACCATAGTGCGTCCGCAATGCGCACAATCATAAAGTTGTTTATACTCCAAATAAGTGGTAATCTCAGTATATTTACCACACTGGGGGCAACGATACTCCATCGTAACCTCCTGCAAATCTTCTATTTTAGTCTTTTTTTTAAACAGTTTTTTAAAAAATTCCATGTCATCCTATCCTTTTTGCAAATATATCAACCATAAGTATAACACAAACTATGACAGTTTTCAAGATAAATATTAATTTTTTTCGCCTACACTTTGCACAGTTGTTTCACAGCAAAAACTCTGCGAATATATTTTAATATTTGAAAATACGCCGATTTCTTTTGTGCCGTTGGCAAAATATCCACCGTCTAAAATTCTGGCGTCACTTTCGATGGTAATGTACGCATCATAGCGCTCGGGTTTGGAAGTATAAACAGTAGTTCCGTCAGCCTTTAAAGCATAGTCCATAGCGTCTTTTGCCTCTACCGAGGTAATAACACCCAAAGGCTTGTCTGTTTCTTCATCATATATGGCGTCACCTATCTTAATGGTATCAAGAGTAAAATCCCTTATACCCGATGCCTTTAAAACATACTCTATCTTCATATTTGTTTCGTTAACATCGTTATGGGCAGAGAAGCCGAATTTGTACACTGTTGCACATATTGCCACAACAACTAAAATTACGATAAGCAAATCCACAATATTAATTTTACCGAAAAGTCTGCCTTTGTTATCAATCATTTGCGCTCTCCCCCTCTACATTCATTTTTACTATATATCCCCTGCCTACTGCACCGGCATTTTTAATGTGTATAAGGTTTCCTACTTTAATTTCCTGCTGACCTATAACAATATTTGCACCATACGAAGTCGGTGTACCTTTTACGGTGATGTATGCGTCTTTTTGACCTTCGTATTCACTGATAACCCATCTGCCGTTTATATCGTCTGTGCCAAGTTCGGTTGCAAGCGCAGACTCAACTGCGGTAACAACACCAAGTGTATCGCCTTTAACTGCATCTCTTATTTTATCACCAACGGCGAAGCGCTCAGGATAATCTTCGGGAACACCCTTAACTTCTACTGTAAATGTTACCTCAGGCGTATCGGTGGTAGTTGTGAAACTTTTGTTTATAAACTTATACGCAAATACAAAAACTGCCACCACCAGAATAACAATTATAATATCAACGTAATTGAATTTAATTTTCTTTTTCATATTCATACCCCCATTACATCACGGTATATATTTTGTATAGCCCCCGTCATAACCTCTGCACGGAACTGCTGCTCAAACACCTTTAAACAACCTTTTTTAAGATTGTCCATTGCAGCAGTATCGGTTAACAAACTCCGGAGTTTATTATACATATCATCGCTGTCGCACTTTTTAAATATAAGTCCGTTTACTCCATGTTCTATAACGCCCGGATTACCGCCGAAATCACTTACCACAGCAGGAAGTCCTATGCTCATTCCCTCTAAAAGCGAAAGACTGGTTGCTTCTGTTCCGAAAGATGCGTTAAGGTTTAAATCAAGGATATTCATAATACCTGTTACATCTGTAACAAAACCTGCCATAATAACATTTTCGGCAATATCAAGTTCTGCAATTTTGTTGCGTATTTCTTCTTCGTAATCACCCGTTCCGGCAATTAAAAGTTTAACTTTGATACCGTCGTCCAGCAGTTTTTTAAGTGCTTCTAAAATATACACATGCCCTTTAACATAATTAAGCCTTGCCACTATACCGAGAAGGTATTCACCCTCGCCTACGTTATAATTGGACTTGAGTTTAAGTTTTTCTTCGTCGCTTATAACTTTAAGCGGCTCTACACCGTTTTTAATAACAGTTATTTTATCAGGATTAACACCCGTTTTTACTATATTATCTTTTGCGGCGTCTGCCACGGCGATAATTTTATCTGCAGTAGAATTATTAACAAATCCGTTTATGGCTTTTCCTAAGCCTTGGGATATTTTTTTTGACGGTTCAAACACACTGTGGCGTGTAAACACTATCTTTGCCTTGCCGTAAAGTCTTGCAGCAAACCTTGCAGACATCGATGCGTGCGCATGAATAACATCAGGTTTATACTCGGCAAAGATTTTTCTCAGGCTCATTATCCCCTTAGCGCTTAAAGATTTATCAGCAATGCCGTCTGCTTCTATTATATATGCACCGAGTGCTTCAAGTTCTTTTATAAGCAGACTTCCCCTCGGCACAACAACCTTTACATCAAACTGGCTTTTATCATAATATTTAAGAAAGGTCAGTATGCACTTGCCTGCACCGCCGATATTGCTGTCGCTTATAACATTGATTATCTTTAACATTTTTGCACCTCCGATAAAGTTGATTTACATATTTCAATACTCGCTGCGGTTATTCCTATAATTATGAAAAACAGCAGGAACACTCTGTAGTTGTACCACACATTATCAAACATTCCCTGCACGAGGTATCCAAGCATACCTGCCGCCAGACCTGTAACGAGCGCTTTTAAGAATTTATCTTTCGTCGTAATGATGGTGCTTACGCACATTTTAAAATATATAACCAGCATAAATATAAATATCGCAAGTCCCATAATGCCGTTTTCTGTAATTATCTGCAAATACAGATTGTGCGAATGTGGTGCTATAACGCCTGAATACGCATACATAGGATAAATTTTGTTGAATGCTTCCGTACCTACGCCGATACCGCTGAACCAATAGTCTTTAAGCATATTTAGAGTTCCCATCCATATATATACTCTGTATGATGTGGACGTGTCGCCCATATCTCCTACGCTTAAAAATCTGTTGATGACATTCTGAGGCAAAAACATCGGCGATAGCAAAAGCGCCACCACACCAAGCCACACAAAACGGCGGTCGTAGAACATAAAGAACATAAACACCGCAACAAGCAAGCCTATCCAGTTACCTCTGGAATATGTGTATATCATACAAAGCGACAACGCGCCTACAATTATCAAATGAATAAGTTTGTTATAACCTTTTTTTGCGCCCCACACTACGGCAAGACCGACGGGGATTAAAAGCAGCAGATATTCACCTAGGACATTGGGGTTTTCAAATGTTGACACAACCCTTGTTTCAATATCCGAAAACATATCAGTATCTGTCCACACAGTACCGCCCGCAAAGCCGAATATATGCTGATATATGCCATATGCGGCGACAAACAGACCAACAAACAACATAAGCGCAATAAGCGCAAACAAGCGTTGTTTTGTGTTTACTGAGTTTGTTAAAAGGAAATACGAAAGTATAAAAGCCAGGTATACCAGTACCGCCATAACACTTGACTTAACTGCAAAAGATGTTACCGCAGAAATCACCAGCACACACGCAAACAGCAACATCGCAACGTCAAGCGGAGTGCGTTTAAAGGTCATATTTTCGTCGAATATAAATCTTAAAACAAACGATGCGAACGTAAACATAATAAGACCTACGAGTGCCATTGTCGGCGAAAACGCAAGTACAACCGCCGCAATGAATATGCCCACTGTATAATCGTAAAGTATCCATCCCATTGCCACTATGCCTATTACAAACGCAAGTGTGTATACGGGATTTGTAAGAAGTGACACTACAGCAATCAAAACGCCGACTGCAATGCAAAGCATTGCGCCACTTATGCTGATATCGATTGTATCTTTCTTTTTAAATTCACATGTGCCGAGTAATTTACCGAAAAGTTTTACTGCAATGCTTCCCGTAAAAAGATTATATACCGAAGCATCTATTGCACAACACAATGATGATGCAATAAGCACTATTACCGCAAATACAGACATTACGTTTGTCATAGCGCCCCATATCAAGGCAATTATCGAGTACACAACCACCGCCACTATTGCTATAATGCCCCAGTAACGTATGGAATAGTGAAGTATATCTGCGTAAAATCTGCCGAAAAACTGTATAACAGCACTCCTTTTAACGTGCGCTGCAATTTTTGAAAGTGCTCGGCGTACACAATTTAAAATCTTTTTTAGAAATGTAAATATTCCGCTGCCGGAAACTATGTTTTTATCTGCAGAAGACGAAAAGAAATTAACAAAAAAACTGTTTGCGGTAATTTTTTTCAAAAAACGCACTATGGCATCAGAAATCTTTTTAAAGCCGCTGTGTTCATAACAGTTACAGAAAAAAGCGTATATCTTTACCAGTACGTTTATTACAAGACTGTTTTTCATTCTTTTCTCCCCCTTTTCATCAAAGTTTTTACAATGTTTAAAAGTTCGCCTATCTCGCTTACTCTGCACACAGCACAGGCTACGAAATATGTGATAACGCCCACCGCTACGGGAATTGCAACAGCAAGCAGTTTATTCGTATCATAAGTTATTCGGTTTACTGCAAAAACCGCAATAGCCATAACAAACACACTTATAAGTATTTTAAAAGCAAATCTGCCGAATTCTTTTGTTAATATTCCGCCGGTGCGTTGGTGGAGTTTGTATATCATAGTAAAGCCTATAACATTTGCCGCAACTGATGCAGATATTGCAAGTCCGCCAAGACCAACCTTAATACCTGCCACCAGAACTATGCTGAGCACAATATTTACAACGATACCGGTAAAAGCAACTTTCATAGGCGTTTTACCATCATGCAAAGCGTAAAAGCCTTTGTTTGCCATCTCCTGCATACCGTAGCCAAGCATACCGAACGAATAGCAAAATAGTGCCGTAGATGTAAGTGCAGTTGATTGTGCATCGAATTCGCCACGTTCATAAAACAAACGTATTATCGGCGTGGAAAGAAGTAAAAATCCAACCATAACGGGCGCAATTATAAACACAACATATCTCACTGCTTTAGATATTATGGAATTGAATTTATCCCCATCGTCATTTGCACCTGCACGTGAAAGTGACGGAAAAATCAGGTTAGTCGCAGTAAAAGTGAACACGCCTACAAGTATTATATACAGTTTGTTGGCATAATCAAGCGCTGTCATTGCCTCACCGCCGTTGAGCGATGATGCCAGACGTATATTTATCATTGTATTGATAGGCTGCATCCACGTACTTAAAATAATGGGCAACGCAAGTTTGCACACGTTTTTGATGCCCTCATTTTTAAAATTGAGTGTGGGCTTATACTTATACTTCATTTTAACAAGCGAAGGTATCTGTATAACACATTGCGACGCCCATGCTATAAGCATTGCTATGGCAACGCCGTGTATGCCGAAACGGTCGCCGAATATTGCAATATATAATATAAGTATAGCATTGGATACCAAACTTATAATGGCAGGTATTAAAAACTCTCCATACGACTGAAGCACACCAACAAAACAATATGCCACACCGGTAAATATAATAGTGGGGAAAAG
>JAZSLD010000028.1:0-6056 GCA_045535195.1 Clostridia bacterium
CGTATTAATGCTATTAACATCGGTCCGTCGGAAAAAGTCAACGAACTTTTAAAAAGCCACGGCACATCACCCATTACAACGGGTGTAAAACTTGCAGAACTTATCCGCCGTCCTGAACTTGACTATTTCTTAGTTGATAAAATAGATGCCGAAAGAGAGTCTCTCCCGCTTGATGTTGCCGAGCAGGTTAATATCCAGATTAAATACGAGGGATATATCCAGAAGCAAGAGGCGCAGGCAAAGAAATCTGCCAAAACCGAGAGGGTGCGTATACCTGAGGGAACAGACTTTTTAGCCATTGACGGATTACGGCTTGAAGCAAGGCAGAAACTCGACCAGATTAAACCTTTAACGCTTGGTCAGGCATCGAGAATATCGGGCGTTTCGCCTGCGGATATTGATGTGTTGTTTATCCATTTATCCAAGAAATTCAGGGAAGAAAATCCAAAAGTTGAAAAATAATTACATTTTTATATTGCAAAACAAAGATTTATGTGATATTATATAAATTAGTATTGGAGGTGCTTAAAACATGGTTATCGCATTGACTGTTGTTCACGTAATTCTTGCGCTGGTTCTGATTGCAGTTGTTCTGCTTCAGTCAAGTAAAAACGCAGGTCTTTCAGGAAGTATCGGCGGCGGCGCTGAAACATTCTTTGGTAAGAATAAAGCAAGAACTTTAGACGGTATGCTGTCAAGAGCAACTACAGTTGTGGCTATACTGTTCGTGATTACATCTTTTGTATTAGCATTGTTAGTTTAATATTAAAAGTTAAAGCCGGGCGATTGCCCGGCTTTTTAATTTGCAAAAACACCATAAAAAACGAGGCCCTTATGGACCTCGTTTTGAATTTGAAATTATTCGTAGATAATGATACCATTGTATGTTCCGCCACCGTCTTTACTAATTACAAGAACCTTAGATTCAGAGCCGGCTTCATCATAAATAGCATCACGTGATGCCTTTAAGAAGAACTCATTATCTGTAGCATCGCCATCATAACTGTAAACCACAGAGTCTGTAACATTTACATATGTCTGAGTTACTTCAGCATCTTCAGCACCTATGTATTTAAGTTCCATAATGCCGTTACCTTTTGCTTCAGCAGGACTTAAAACAACTGTACCAAATGTTACATAATATGTGTTGTTGCTGTTGATTTCATATTTTACTCTTCCGTCGCCAATTACTGTACCATAGTTGTTAGTCATCTCAGCACCTGAGTAAATAGTAAGATCACTTGAATCGAAGATAGGCAGAACTTTTTCTACTACGCTACCATCAAGAAGAACTTTGATAATATCGCCGGGTTCAACTCCGTCAAGAGTATTTAACTCTTTAGTATAATAAAATTGCTCGGATTCTCCACCTACTGTGCTGAAGGTACAATAGTCAAGCCTTTGTACAGATTCACCATTATTAGTAGCGCTTGTAATTTTCTTAACAAGAATTGTATCTGCTGTAGGTTTAATTTTAACGTCCTGACCGTAAACAACGATTGCTTTTGCAATATTGTTTTCTATATCAAAAGCGTGAGCATAGTATGTTTCGCCATTGGTAAGGTTACCTTTACCCATTTTGTAACTTGACTGTACAGTTCTGTCTTTAGGTACAAGGAATACTTTTGTAGTATCGTTAATGGTGATTTTATCAGGGCTCTTTGTGAATACATTTGATGAATATGAAAATGCATCAGCAATCATTACAGTATTAGCAGAATCTAAAGTAGTAACTGCTTTTAACTGACCGTTATTTGCAAGTTCGTATTTAACAAGAACTGCTTTTTCAGCATTAACTTTTTTATCAGAATCAATCTGTGCATTTACTGTTGTAGCAGAAGTTATAACTGCAGTGACTAAATCAGCAGGATCTGCAGGTGCGCCGTTAATTTTAAAGCCGGTTTTTGATACAATTAATTTTTTAATACCGTTGTTGTAAAGTAAAACTTCATAAGTATCTGCATCTATATCATTTGAATCGGCAGCAACATTGATTATATAACCGTAATTAACTGCAACTTCTTTCTTATCAACTGCAGCAATTTTACCTGTAAAATCAAGGTAAACTGAGCATACATCGCCAACACTTAATACTTGTGGATATGTAGCGTTATCTATGTTGTTAAGATAGAAATCGCTCATAACAAATTCTTTATTGCCGAATGTTACAGTCTGTGCTGTATCGTTCAAACCTTTTACTTCGCTTGTTGAAGAACTGCCTGATGCTGTTTTCTTAGAAACGATAATTTCAATCTCGTCAGCATCTGTTGCAGAAACAGCATAAGAAATAATATTGTTTGCACCAATACTTGCAAGTGTTCCGTTAGCAAGTGTATCGGAATTGTTGTTTGCTACTTTAACTGTAAGTTCCTGAGTATCTTCGTTAAATGTTACGTTTGTACCTGCAAATTTGTCATATACAGTATAAGCGCTCTTATTCTTTGTAACGCTCTTTACGAACATATTTGTATAACTCTTAACAAATGCTACGTCCATATTGCCATCATCGTTATAATCTATAAATGTAATATTACCGCAATCGAGTTGAAGGTCACTAACCCAGCCTGATGCTTTAGCACCGCCGTTTACTAAAACCTTCATATCATCAGCAAAGTCAAGTTCTACAATACCGTTTCTTGCGTTTTCATCATAATATTCCATAGATGAAGTTGTAACGCTTGATTTGTTGATGTCGATATCTTCAACAGTATAAACTTCGTTAGAAGATGTTTTGCTGATTCTTTCTATTACGTATCTGCCGGAGTCGTCTTCAGAATATGCAATTTTTACTTCATAACCTAAGAACTCAGCGAGGTCGTCCATAGAATATGCGCCAATATTAAAGAGCATATCAGTACCGTTGTAGTTTAATTTAACCTGATTATTTGCAACACCTTCGCTGTTGCCGTCAAGTGCTTTTCTGAATACTGCAATAAGTTGACCTTCGATTTCTTCGGTACCTTTGGTCTGTTCTTCATAAGTGCCGCTGCCTGCAGAGTATTTTGGGTTGCCGTTTTCGTCAACACCTATCTGAACAGCAGGAGCAGTATTGTTCATATTGTATACAAGTTGAGCCACCAAACCACGGATAGCGGGGAGTTCTGCAGAACCGTATGCATTATTGGTGAGTTTTATTGCATTTGCAATTTCGAGATAAGTATTATACCAGGGGGTTGTTGCCTCTGCAGCGTAACCGTAATTAAGTGCGCAAACAATCATTTTGATTGCCTGAGCATATGTAACGGGGGCATTGGGGGCAAAAGTGCCGTCGCCCATACCATTTACGATTTTGCGGTTTACTGCATACTCGATATACGGAGATGCCCAGTTATCTGCAGCAACGTCTGTGAAACTTGATTTTGTGCTTACAAAATTGTAACCTGTAGGAGCATCTGCACGTGAGATAATCGCACAGAACTCTGCTCTGGTAATGTTACCGTCGGATTTAAAACTATATGTACCATCATCATTCTGGTAACCGTTAATAATTCCTTTTTCCACCAGGTTGTTAATTGCTTTGTAATATGGGTTGTCGGTTGTAACGTCGTTCATTTCAGCAGCAAAAACCACTGATGAAAATGCACAAGACATAACCATAGCCAAAGAAATAACAACAGCGGATATTCTTTTTAATGCTTTCATACTATGTGTCCTCCTATAAAATAGTATACTTGTTCAAGCAGATGGTACTGCTTATTATAATTTTATCATTTAACAAAATATTAGTCAATAGAAATAATTTCTTGAGTACGTTTTTGGGGCAATTTGTAATCTCACAGTAACATTACTGCAAAAAACATGGATTTTAATACAAAATATGTTGGATATTATACAAAAAACCCGTCGCATAAGCGACGGGTTTAATAGTATTTTTTTAATTACACATCAGATCTGTCTGTATAGTGAGTATGCAGAAGTTCGTGAGATTTGTGGCCGCAAGGCTCGCCGAGGAACTCGGAATAAAGTTCTTTTATTGCAGGGTTCTCGTGAGATTTACGCAATGTTGACGCTCTGTCTTCGTCATAGAGTGCTTTTGCACGGAGCGCTTTAACATCTACCTGAGCCTGAACTTTTGCAGATACGATAGGCTGACCGCCACCTGTTACGCAGCCGCCGGGGCAACCCATAATTTCGATGAACTCGTAGTTCTTCTCGCCTGATTTGATGCTATCGAGAAGTTTGCGTGCATTTCCAAGACCGTGAGCAACAGCAACACGAACTTTTTTGCCTGCAACTTCAACTTCAGCCTCTTTGATACCCTCTGTACCACGTACAGCAGCAAATTCAATGTTATCCATTGCTTTGCCTTCAAGGATTTCGAATACTGTTCTGATGGCTGCTTCCATAACACCGCCGGTTGCACCGAAGATAACGCCGGCACCTGTAGCAGGACCGAAAGGATTGTCAAACTCTTCATCAGCGAGTTTAACGAAATCGATACCGCACTCTTTAATCATTTTAGCAAGTTCTCTTGTAGTGATAACTGCGTCAACGTCACGGTAACCGGTACCTTTCATCTCTTCTCTCTGTGCTTCGTACTTTTTAGCAGTACATGGCATTACAGATACAACATAGATATCAGCAGGGTTAATACCCATCTTTTCAGCATAGTAAGATTTAATAATAGCACCAAACATCTCGTGAGGAGATTTGCATGATGACAGATTGTCTAAGAAATCAGGATAGTTGTGTTCGCAGAACTTAATCCAGCCGGGGCTGCATGAAGTAATCATAGGCAGTTTGCCGCCGTTTTTAATTCTGTTGATAAACTCTGTGCCCTCTTCCATAATGGTAAGGTCAGCACCGGTATCTGTATCGAACACTTTCTCTACGCCGATTCTCTTAATAGCAGCAACCATTTTGCCGGTAGCACGTGTGCCGATTTCCATGCCGAACTCTTCGCCGATAGCAGCACGAACAGCAGGAGCAACCTGAACAACAACGTGTTTGGTTTCGTCGTGGATAGCATTCCAAACGTCTTTAGTAGAGTCTTTTTCGCTGAGTGCACCAACGGGGCAGGCAGCAATACACTGACCGCACATTACGCAGGATACATCGTTGAGAGATTTCTCAAAGATGCTGCCGATGTGTGTGTTGATACCTCTGTCAATAGCACCGATAGCATTAACTGTCTGTATTTTAGAACATACTGCGGTACAACGTCTGCACAATACGCACTTATTGTTATCACGAACGATTGAGGGTGAGAAATCGTCGATAGCGTAAACTTTGTTTTCGCCGTCGTAACGGATCTCATCAACGCCCAATTCTTCACACATTGTCTGAAGTTCGCAGTTTCTGTTTCTTACGCAAGTAAGACACTTGCGGTCGTGGTTTGAAAGGATAAGTTCGAGGTTAGCCTTTCTTGCAGCACGTACTTTAGGAGAGTTTGTGAAAACTTACATACCCTCAGATTCGGGGTATACGCAGGCTGCCTGAAGCGCTCTTGCGCCTTTGATTTCAACGAGGCACATTCTGCACGCACCGATTTCATTAACGTCTTTAAGGTAGCAAAGAGTAGGGATATGAATATTCGCATCTCTTGCTGCGTCAAGAACTGTATATGTTGACGGTACGCTATATTCGCCGCCGTTGATTTTTATATTTACCATGTTCATTGGTTTATTCTCCCTCCTGATTACTTAGAAATTGCTTTAAACTTACAAGCGCTCTCACAAACGCCGCACTTGATACATTTATCGGTATCGATTACGTAAGGTTCTTTAATCTTACCTGAAATTGCACCAACGGGGCAGTTTCTTGCACAGAGGCTGCAGCCTTTACATTTTTCGGGGTCAATTTTGTAAGAAACGAGTGCTTTACATACGCCTGCAGGACATTTTTTGTCTACAACGTGAGCAATATACTCATCTCTGAAGTATTTGAGTGTACTTAAAATCGGGTTGGGCGCTGTCTGACCAAGACCGCAGAATGCAGAGTCTTTGATAGCGTAGCACAACTCTTCGAGTTTATCGATATCTTCGAGTGTGCCTTTACCCTCTGTAATTTTGTTAAGGATTTCAAGCAATCTCTTTGTACCTACACGGCAGGGAGTA
>JAZSLD010000033.1:0-9673 GCA_045535195.1 Clostridia bacterium
GACATGGCTACGATCCGACTTTAGTAGGGGTAGAATAGTATTGTTTGGATATGTTACTTTTTATAAAGATGAATTAAAAATAAAAGATTACGATAAATTCAAAGCGTATTACTGCGGTTTGTGCAAAGAACTCGGTAAACGCTTTAACCAACCGGTGCGTCTGGGTTTAAGTTACGATTTTACATTTCTTGCTTTGCTTCTTGACTCGCTTGATGAAAGCAGCACACAGTTTTTGCAAGAGGGTTGCTTTAAGCATCTTGGTAAAAAGCGAGCAACTGTTAAGAAAAATCCTCATATTCAGTATGCTGCTGATATGAGCGTAGTGTTTATGTATTTTAAACTTTTAGACGATATACACGATGATTTTTCTGTAAAATCTGCAGTTGCCATTGTGCCGTATTGGTTTGCTGTGCGCAAAGTAAAGCGCAAGTACCCCGAAATAATTGAAACTGTGCAAAAAAATCTTAAAGCACTTTCGGTTTTGGAAAAAGAGCATTGCGCAAATGTAGACGAAGTTGCACATTCATTTGCAGAAATTATGGAAGTCCTTTTTGATAAAGGCGATGAAAATCTTAAAAGATTAGGATATAATATCGGCAGATTTATTTATATTGCCGATGCTGCAAACGATTTTGAAAGTGATGTTAAAAAAAACAAATACAATCCCTTTAGATTTGCATATCCCGATAAAAACGCAGACGAAGTAAAGCAGACTGCGGGGCAGTCGATGCTTATTACGCTTGCTATGGCAGGACAGAATTACGAGTCTTTGAATATTATAAAAAACAAGGATTTGCTTGATAATATAATATACCTTGGTTTAAGGCGCAGAATGGATATGATACTGTGCACCAAGACTTGCGAAAAGAGAGGAAAAACTGATGGAAAATCCGTATAAAGTGTTGGGCGTGCGCGAGGGTGCGTCTGCAGATGAAATAAAAGCCGCATATAAAGAACTTGCTAAAAAGTATCACCCCGATAAATATGTAAATAATCCGCTTGGTGACCTTGCGGCTGAAAAAATGAAAGAGATAAACGAAGCATACGATTATCTTATGAAAAACGGCGGTGCAGGTAGCCGCAGTTACGGTAGTGCTAACCATAGTGGTCAGGGATATTCGTATCAGGGCAATAATAATTATGCCTATATACGCAGTCTTATAAACAGCGGCAATATAGGCGAGGCTGAAAGACAACTCAATAACATAAAAATCCGTGATGCAGAGTGGAATTATCTTATGGGATTGGTTATGATGAGAAAAGGGTGGTACGACAGTGCATATCAGTATCTGCTCCATGCCACACAGATGGCTCCGCATAATGCAGAGTACCGCAATGCATTCAACAGTATAAGCCGCGCGGGTAATATGTACAGAAATATGGGTGCTGACCGCGGCTACGGTCAGGCGGGAATGAGCACCTGCGATTGCTGTTCTAACCTTATCTGTGCCGATTGCTGCTGCGAGATGATGGGCGGAGATTTAATATCCTGTTGTTAGGGGCTGATTGATATAAACACAAAAAAGATTGCTTTTGGCGGTGTGATGGCGGCACTGTCGGTAGTGGTTTTGTATATTGCGTCTGTGTTGCCGACTTTAAAACTTACCGTGTGCCTTGTAGCATCTGCTATTGTATGTATCACTATGATCAAATACGGTGCAAGGGGCGCAGTAGTTCTTTATCTGGCAACATCGGTTGTGTCACTTATAATTTCGCCTGATAAAACCGTTGCTTTCGGGTATCTTTTGTTTTTCGGCAATTACCCGATAATAAAAGCATTTATTGAAAATATTCATAATCTTAAAGCGGAATGGATAGTAAAAATAATTCTGTTTTCAGCGTATACTGTGGTTGCGTTTATGGCAATGACAATATTCTTTTCAGGCATTATTAACTTTCCGTATTCAAAAATATTTATTTTTGTAGCAGCGGTAGCGGCGGCAGCAGTATATGATGTTGCGCTAAGCCTGTTTATATCGGAAATAAGCAAAAGATTTTCAAAATCACTTTTTTAAGGAGATATACTAATGATTAAATTTGACGAAATCAACTACTCTAATTTTGGCAGATGTCTGCACATAACAAACGGCTCTATAGAACTGGTTGTTACACTTGACTTTGGCCCCAGAGTTATCCGTGCGGCGTTTGTTGGTAAAGACAATTTTATGTGGGAGGATACCGCAAGAGAGTACTCTAACGATGTAAACGGCAAAAAGTTTTATAACTACGGCGGACACAGATTATGGATTTCGCCCGAAACTTTTCCCGATACATATTATCCCGACAACGACCCCGTTTCGTACGATGTAAAAGGCGATACAGTTACATTTACACAACCACAGCAGACAACGGGTTTTGCACTTAAAATTGATATTACCATGAGTGCAGACGAAAACAGGGTATACCTGCGCCATTACGTAACCAATAACACAGGAGCCGAACGCAAAGTTGCACCGTGGGCTATAACAATGCTTGCAAACGGCGGACACGAGATAATCCCCGTTAACGATAACGATACAGGTTACCTTGCAAACAGATACGTGGTGCTTTGGCCGTATGCCAAAATGAACGACCCCCGTATAAACTGGGGCGATAAATATATGGTTTTGGACCAGACAAACGAGCAGGCGGCTGAGATGACCTGTCCGTTCAAAATTGGTATATCACAAATTCACCCGTGGGCGGTTTATCTTAAAAACAATCAGATATTTATGAAAAGATACACTTTCTATCCTGATGCTGAATATCCTGACGGAAACTGTTCTTTTGAAACATATTCGTGCAAAAGTTTTATAGAAATGGAAACTGTAGGAACATATAGAACTATGGCAAACGGTGAAACAGCCGTTCATGATGAAACATGGTGCTTTTTTGATAATGTAGATTTTAAAGCATAATATAGGGAGATATACCAATGGCGAAGAAAAAGACTAATAAGAAAACCGTTTCTAAAGAAAGGCTTATGGTCAATTATGAAATACTGGCTGTGTTTATGATAGCGCTTTCGGTGTTTGTAGGCATAAGCGTATATTTTGACGCAGGCGGAATTATTGGCTCAACGGTATCGGATATTTTTAAAGGAATATTCGGTGCATTTGCATATGTATTCCCACCTGCGGCAGTCGCTTTACTTATCTATTCTATGATTGGCGAAAAATCCGCTAAAAAGACCACTAAATATATCTGCATAATTCTTATGTTTATATCTGCTGCGGCTATATACCATCTTTTTGCAGGTGACAGTGAATATAACGGTAATTTCTTTGCCTATTATTACAGAGAGGGCAAGTTTTTGTATGGCGGCGGTGTGGTAGGCGCTTTGCTTGCAGAGCCGCTTGGTTCATTGCTCGGTGTTGGTGCGCATATATTCCTTATAGCATTTTTTATAGTAATGATTATATGTGTATTTGAAATATCAATCTTAAAAGTTTTTGCAACAATCGGCTCATGGTTCGGTAAACTTTTCTCCAATCTTAAAGGCGATATGGACGAACTCCGTAATATCCGTGAGGAAGAGAAAAAAGCAAAACTTAAAGAAAAGAATAAAAAAGATGCAAAACCTGCAGAAACTCACTCTAAAAAACGTGATATTGAAAGTTTTGTAAACGATGTTCTCTCTGATGATGACGATAATGTAAATATAGACGATTATCTTGATGACGAAGAGGAAACCGCTGAACCCGAGATAAAATTCTACAGAGTTACAGAGGACGACATTCCCGAAGATTTAAGAAAGCCCAAAACCATTGATGAAGACGGCGACGAAGAATACGAGCAGATTGAGTATACTTATCCCGATATTGAACTTCTGGCGCGTCCCGTTGCCAACGAAAAAGGTGACGACGAGGTAGAGGACGAACTTAAAACCAATGCAAAAAAACTTATTGACACTTTAAGAAGTTTTAAAGTTGACGGAACTGTTGTTGAAATCAGCAAAGGTCCAACTGTTACACGCTATGAACTGCGCCCTGCCGCAGGTATTAAGGTAAACCAGATTACAGGACTTGCTGACGATATTGCATTAAGCCTTGCCGCAAAAGGTGTTATGGTTGCGCCCGTTCCGGGTAAATCTACCATTGGTATTGAAATATCTAACTCTTCACCCAGCGTTGTTACCCTGCGTGAGGTTTTGGAAACTCAGGAATTTTTAAATCATCCTTCAAAAATTGCCGTTGCACTCGGTAAAGACATAAGCGGTAAACCCGTTATTATGGACCTTGCCAAAATGCCGCACTTGCTTGTAGCGGGTGCTACCGGCGCAGGTAAGAGTGTATGCATAAATACACTTATAATGAGTATTCTCTATAAGGCTGACCCTAACGAAGTAAAACTTGTTATGATTGACCCCAAACAGGTTGAACTCGGTGTTTATAACGGCATTCCGCATTTGCTTATTCCCGTTGTTAAAGACGCTAAAAAAGCAGCCGGTGCGCTTAACTGGGCTGTTACTGAAATGACAGAGCGCTACAGCGAATTTGAACGTAATAATGTACGTAATATTCAAGGCTATAACGAACTTATGGAAGCAAACGGCACTCCTGAGAAAAAGATGCCGCAGATTGTTATTATCATTGATGAGTTTGCAGACCTTATGATGGTTGCTCCGTCCGATGTAGAAAATTATGTGTGCCGTATAGCGCAACTTGCACGTGCTGCGGGTATGCACCTCGTAATCGCTACACAAAGACCTGTTGTTAAGTTTATTACAGGTAATATCAAGGCAAACGTGCCGTCCAGAATTTCGTTTATGGTTGCAAGTGTTCGTGACTCACAGACCATTTTGGATATGGGTGGTGCAGAAAAACTTGTCGGCAAAGGCGATATGCTGTATCTGCCGGTGGGTGAAACGCGTCCCTCACGTATGCAGTGTGCGTTTGTTTCCGACAGCGAAGTTAAAAAGGTTGTTGCCGCAGTTACACAAAACGGCTCACCCGAATACAATGCTGACGTTATAGAAAAGATTGAAAAAGAAGAAATATATAACCCCGATGGTGACGACCCCGGCGATTGTGACGAATTCCTTTCAGAAGCAATCGATATGGCAATCACAAGCGGCTCAATATCTACATCACTTCTGCAGAGAAGATTTAAAATCGGCTATAACCGTGCCGGCAGAATTGTAGACCAGATGGAAGAACGCGGAATTATAAGCGGTTTAGACGGTAATAAACCCAGACAGGTGCTTATTTCCCGTGACGAATATAACGAAATGCTTATGAATGGGCGCTTTGGCGGCAAAGGTGATTGATAATGGCAAATAATCAGTTTTTGCCCGTTACGGCGCAGGATTTAAAACAGCGTGGAATAGAGCAACTTGATTTTGTATATGTGTGCGGTGATGCGTATGTTGACCATCCGAGTTTCGGACACGCCATTATATCACGATGCCTTGAAGCAGACGGATTTACCGTTGGCATTATCCCTCAACCCGACTGGCACAATACAGACGATTTTAAACGTCTTGGTAAACCTAAGTATGGTTTTTTGGTTTCATCGGGTAATATTGATTCTATGGTAAACCACTATACAGTCAATAAAAAAATCCGCAGTACAGATATGTATTCACCCGGAGGAAGGGCAGGTATGCGCCCCGATAGAGCAGTTATCGTGTACTGCAACCGTATCCGTGAAGCATACGGCGATGTGCCGATTATAATCGGCGGAATAGAGGCGAGCCTTCGCAGATTTGCTCATTTCGATTATTGGTCAGACAGCGTTCGCCGTTCTGTGATTTTTGACTCCCGTGCAGACGTTATAAGTTACGGAATGGGCGAGAGGTCAATAATAGAACTTGCACGTTCTATGCGTGACGGAATTAACCTTGCTGATACTGATGTTGACGGTTGTTGCTATATCCGCAAAGAAATTGACTATACAAAGGATTTTGTACTTTTGCCTTCGTATGAAGAAGTTAAAGAGGATAAATACCTCTATGCCAAGGCAACTAAAATTCAGTACGAAGAGCAAGACTCTATCCGTGGAAAATGCCTTGTTCAAAAACACGGTGACAGATACCTTGTGCAGAACAAACCTGCTAAGTTTTTAAACGAAAACGAACTCGACAAAGTTTACGAACTGCCTTATATGAACGACTGCCACACAATGTATAAAGATTTGGGCGGTGTGCCTGCTTTAAGCGAAGTTAAATTCAGCGTAGCGTATAACCGTGGCTGTTTTGGTGCTTGTTCGTTTTGTGCACTTGCGGTTCATCAGGGCAGGGTGGTGCAGTCAAGAAGTAGCGCATCTGTTCTGCGTGAAGTTAAGCGTATGACCAAATACCCTGATTTTAAAGGTAATATTCACGATGTGGGCGGGCCCACAGCAAACTTTTCAGGCCCTGCGTGTGATAAGCAACTTACAAAAGGTACTTGCAAAGATCGTCAGTGCCTTTACCCGAAACCTTGTCCCGCTATAAAAGCGTCGCACGAAAAATATGCCAATCTTTTGCGTGATATCCGAAATGTTGAAGGTGTCAAACGTGTGTTTGTACGCTCGGGAATACGTTACGACTATCTTATGGAAGATAAAAACGATAGGTTTTTCAAAGACCTTTGCTCACATTATGTAAGCGGACAACTTCGTGTTGCACCCGAGCATATAAGCGACAGAGTTTTAAACTGTATGGGCAAGCCCAAAAGGCAGGTTTACGATAAATTCTGCGATAAATTCTATCAGCATAGCAAACGCATCGGCAAACAGCAGTACGTAGTTCCGTATTTAATGTCAAGCCACCCCGCAAGCACATTAAATGATGCTATAGAACTTGCTCTTTATATGAAACGGCATAATCTCCACCCGGAGCAGGTACAGGATTTTTATCCGACGCCGTTTACAAAATCAACTTGTATGTTCTATACGGGAATAGACCCTACAACTATGGAAAAAGTGTATGTGCCAAAAACTTTTGAAGAAAAGCAGATGCAGCGTGCACTTTTGCAATATGATAAAAAAGAAAACCGCCGTCTGGTTGAAAAAGCGCTTAAACTGGCGGGCAGATTGGATTTAATAGGTTACGGCAGCGGATGCCTTATCCGCCCCGATTCACAAAATAAAGATAAATCACAGGAGGAAAAACATGAAAATTCTCGACGGAAAAATGGTGTCAGCAAGAATAAAAGAGGAACTGGCAGCAGAAGTGGCAACAATGAAAGAAGCAGGAGTTCACGCAGGTCTGGCGGTAATAATAGTAGGCGATGACCCTGCATCAAGAGTGTACGTAAACAACAAAAAGAAGATTTGTGCAGACATCGGCATACTTTCAGAAGAATATGCGCTCCCTGCAGAAACCACTCAGGAAGAACTTTTAAACCTTGTCCGCACACTTAACGACAAAAAAGATATTCACGGTATACTGGTCCAGTTGCCGTTGCCTAAGCATATTGACGAAAAAACCGTTCTTAATACAATCGTACCCGAAAAAGACGTTGATGCTTTCCACCCCGTAAATGTAGGCAAAATAATGATTGGCGATTTTGATTTCCTGCCGTGCACACCTGCAGGTATTATGGAACTTATTGCAGAATCAGGCATTGACCTTGAGGGTAAAAACTGTGTAGTTGTCGGCAGAAGCAATATCGTTGGCAAACCTATGGCAATGCTTTTGCTTCATAAAAACGCAACCGTTACTATCTGCCATTCTAAAACACGCAATTTAAAAGAAATCTGCAAAACTGCAGATGTTTTAGTTGCGGCAGTCGGCAGAGCACAGATGATTACCGATGAATACGTTAAAGAGGGCGCAGTAGTTATAGATGTTGGTATGAACAGACTTGAAAATAAAAAACTGGTAGGTGACGTTGACTTTGACTCTGTTGCGCCACACACTTCTGCAATTACTCCTGTTCCCGGCGGTGTTGGTCCTATGACAATCGTAACATTGATGAAAAACACAGTTACTGCTGCAAAAAAGGCTAATAATATGTAAACGTAAATGCTCCCCATAAACGGGGAGCATTTTTAATACATAAGTTTCATCATCATATTGTATGCATGGCTGAATTTGTCGTTGCCGCCATATGCTGCAACAGACGAGCCTTTTCCGCTTTCAAGACTGCTGTAGATATATTCTGTAGTACCTATTCTGCCGAACGAAAAAAGTCCGTATCCGTACTGTCTGTCACGGCCTCTGTCGCCGAGCTTGTCGGTATAGATGTTAAGCAAAAGCCTCAGTTCCTGAGGCGAGAGTTTTCTGTCGTAGCGCAGCAAACATTTACCGTGCAATATCGCCGCTGCACCGGTAATAATCGGTGTTGCCATTGAAGTGCCGCTTAGTGTTGCATAACCGCCGTTAAGATACGTTGAATATATATCCTTTCCGGCAGCAGCAATTTCAGCCTCGCCCCCGCACGATGAAAAATCAGCAATTTTTCTGTTTATGTCAACTGCAGTTACGGCTATTGTTTCACGAAAGTTTGCAGGGTAACCTATTGTATTGTCACGCTCGTGCCCCTCGTTGCCGGCTGCACAAATCATACTTATTCCTGCGGCAGATGTTCTGGCGATAAGGTTTTTATATTCGTTGGTGGAAATCTCTGACGAAAACGACATATTTATAACATCAACTTTTTTGTCTGCCATCCAGTTAAGACTTTTTGCTATAGACGGGTAGGTAGTTTTGCCGTCTGCGTCAAAAGCCTTTGCGATGTATAAATCCGCCTTTGGCGCAACGCCCACCACGCCAACGCCGTTTTTTTCGGCGCATATAATTCCTGCAACGTGTGTGCCGTGTCCGTTTTTGTCCTCTATATCATCAAGCGAGCCGCCTGCAAAATTGGCGTAGTCGCGTATTCTGCCTTTAAGGTCAATGTGGTCTGCACATATACCTGTGTCTATAACGCCGATTTTAATATCTTCGCCCATGGTTTCGTCCCATTCAAGAGGAGCGCCAACCATTTTTATTCCGTAATCTATAATCTCATTGCGCTGTGCAATGCGTGTTTTTATCACTTTGCAGTCATTAATTTTAAAATTCAATTTATCACTCCCTTTTGTCTTTGATATACATACTAGTATATAATATGAAAAAAGCATAAAAAATTTGTTCACAAAATATACTGTTTTTTTGTTTGTTTTATGCTATACTTAAATTACAGAGGTGATTATATGCGTGCAGATAAAATTTTAGTTGTAGACGATGACGTTAATATTTGCGAACTTATCCGCCTGTATCTTGAAAAAGAGGGATTTGAGGTTTATTGCTCATATGACGGCGGTGCGGCGATTGCAGATTTTGAAAAAATAAATCCGTCTGCAGTTATACTTGATATTATGCTTCCGGTTATGAACGGACTTGATGTTTTAAAGGAAATCCGCAAATCGAGTACTGTGCCGATTATAATGCTTACTGCAAAAGGCGAAACTATTGACAAAGTGCTCGGGCTTGAACTTGGTGCTGACGATTATATGGTAAAACCGTTTGAATCCAAAGAACTTGGTGCAAGAGTTAAGGCGGTTTTGCGCAGGGCAGATAATAAGGCGACTAACAGTAAAGTTATAGATTTTCCAAACCTTAATATTAATCTTGATACTTACGAACTTAAACTCGGCGGCGAAAAAATTGAGATACCGCCGAAAGAACTGGAACTTTTATATTTTTTGTGCAACCATGCAAATAATGTTTATACACGTGACCAACTTCTCGACCAGGTATGGGGATACGACTTTTTTGGTGATT
>JAZSLD010000118.1:0-2631 GCA_045535195.1 Clostridia bacterium
TGGAGCCCATATCACGGTGCTGTTTATGCAGTTATCGACTCCGTTTCTAAAATTGTTTCAACAGGCGGCGACTATAAAACCGCTTACCTTACATTCCAGGAATACTTTGAACGTCTTGACGCAGATTCCGTAAAATGGGGCAAGCCTTTGTCGGCACTCCTTGGCGCGTTTGACGCTCAGGAAAAACTCGGTCTTGGCTCTATCGGCGGTAAAGACAGTATGTCGGGTACATTTAACGATATAAGCGTACCGCCCACGTTGGTATCTTTCGCTATTACCCCTGCTAAATCCGACGATATTATCTCTCCCGAGTTTAAAAAGGTTGCGGGAGATATAGTATTTGTAGATTTTGCAAAAGATGAAAACGGTCTGCCTGATTTTGATAATCTTAAAAAGGTATACGACGCTGTAGCAAAACTTATTGCAGATAAAAAAGCAATTGCTGCAAAGGTGTGCGGCAGATTCGGTGCTGCTGAGGCAGTTGCAAATATGTGCTTCGGTAACGGCGTAGGTGCTGAGTTTACAGATGAAGCCGGTATTTACGACAGTGCAAACGGCGCATTTGTTCTGCAGATGGCAGAGTGCGCTTGCCTTTGCGGACTTGAAGGTTTAAATTATAAAGTAATTGGCAAAACTACACCGGATAGTGCATATATTAAATTTAGTGACGGTAAAATTTCTGTTGATGAAGCAATCGACCTCTGGGGCGGTGTGCTTGAAAAAGTATTCCCCACAAAGGTTGAGCAGGAAGTTAAACCTATTGAAACGGTTTCTTCCAAAGGCTTTACACGTGCAATATATAGTAAAGAAAAGTTTGCCGCACCAAGAGTATTTATACCCGTATTCCCCGGTACAAACTGTGAATACGACACCGCACGTGCATTTGAAAAAGCAGGTGCTATAGCAGACGTATTTGTTGTTAATAACTTATCTTCTTCACATATTGCAGAGTCACTTGCCGAAATGGCACGAAGAATAGATAACAGCCAGATAGTTATGATTCCTGGCGGATTCTCCGGCGGTGACGAGCCTGACGGTTCAGGTAAATTCATAGCGTCTGCATTTAAAAATGCGGCTGTTAAAGACGCTGTTCACAACTTGCTTAAAAACCGTGACGGTTTGATGCTCGGTATCTGTAACGGTTTCCAGGCGCTTATAAAACTTGGCTTAGTTCCGTTTGGTGAGATTTGCGATATTGAAGACAATTTCCCAACACTTACATTTAATACAATCAACCGCCACGTGTCTTGCATAGTAAATACACGTATTGCATCTAATAAATCTCCGTGGCTTTCACAGGTTGAGGTAGGGGATATCCACTCAATCGCAATATCACACGGCGAGGGCAGATTTGTTGCTGATGATGCAACTGTTAAACGTCTTATCGAAAACGGACAGATTGCCACACAGTACGTTGACTTAAACGGCAATGCAAGTATGGATATATCGGTTAACCCCAACGGCTCAGTGCTTTCTATTGAGGGTATCACAAGTCCCGACGGCAGAGTATTGGGTAAGATGGGACACTCCGAGCGTTTTGGCAACAGCCTTTATAAAAATATCCCCGGCAACAAAGACCAGAAACTCTTTGAATCGGGTGTAAAATATTTTAAATAAGGCTAAATAAGCGAAAAACGGAGAAATCAGGAGATAATTGGATTTATCTCCTGATTTTGACGGATATTCAAAGTTGCATTAAAAACTTTATAAGAGTAATATATATATTAATAATTAGCACTCTTGCGATTCGAGTGCTAAAAATAGGAGGTAATTTTAAATGACAATCAAGCCATTGGCAGACAGAGTAGTAATTAAAATGACAGAAGCAGAAGATACCACCAAAAGCGGTATTATATTGGCTGCTAACGCTAAGGAAAAACCACAGATTGCTGAAGTTGTGGCAGTAGGCCCCGGCGGTGTGGTAGACGGCAAAGAAATTAAAATGGAAGTTAAAGTTGGCGATAAAGTTCTTATCAACAAATATGCCGGCACAGAAGTTAAAGTTGACGGTGAAGAAAGCATCATTGTTCGCCAGAGTGATATTTTAGCAATAGTAGAGTAATTTTGGAGGTAGATAAATATGGCTAAACAGATTAAATACGGCGAGGAAGCACGCCGTGCATTACAGACAGGTATCGACGCACTTGCAGATACTGTTAAAATTACATTAGGCCCTAAAGGCAGAAACGTTGTTCTTGACAAAAAATTCGGTGCACCATTAATCACAAACGACGGTGTTACAATTGCAAAAGAGATTGAACTTGAAGAGCCGTTTGAAAATATGGGTGCACAACTTATTAAAGAAGTTGCTACCAAAACAAACGACGTAGCAGGTGATGGTACAACCACCGCTACACTTTTAGCGCAGGCACTTATTCACGAAGGTATCAAAAATGTTACCGCAGGCGCTAACCCCATGATAGTAAGAAAAGGTATGAAAGCCGCTGTTGACGCTGCTGTTGAATATATTGCAAGCAAAAGCAAAAAAGTAAGCGGTAAAGAAGATATTGCAACTGTTGCTGCTGTATCTGCCGCTGACGAGCACGTTGGAGCACTTATTGCAGATGCTATGGAAAAAGTTACAAGCGACGGCGTTATTACAGTTGAAGAGTCTAAAACTGCTGAAACATA
>JAZSLD010000077.1:0-1774 GCA_045535195.1 Clostridia bacterium
TTTTTCAGTTGTAACGCCGTCAGCATCGTATACATAACCGTCAGGACCTGAGATTGTAAGTACCTTACCGCCGAGTTCATTAATCTTCAAAACTGCACCCCATGCAACGTTACCGAAACCGGATACTGCAAATGTTTTACCCTTAATATCCTCGCCATAACCTTTGAGTACTTCATCACAGAAATATACTGCACCAAAACCTGTAGCCTCAGGACGGATAAGGCTTCCGCCGTAAGAAATGCCTTTACCTGTAAGAACTGCGTTTTCAAAGTTATTGCAAATTCTCTTGTACTGACCGAAAAGGTAGCCAATCTCTCTTGCACCTACGCCGATGTCACCTGCGGGAACGTCAACGTGTGAACCAATGTGACGTGAAAGTTCTGTCATAAAACTCTGGCAGAATCTCATAATTTCAGCATCGCTCTTACCTCTTGGGTCAAAGTCGCTACCGCCCTTACCGCCGCCGATAGGCAAACCTGTAAGAGAGTTTTTAAATATCTGCTCAAATCCTAAGAATTTGATAATACCTGAATAAACTGAAGGATGGAAACGCAAACCGCCTTTGTAAGGACCGATTGCACTGTTAAACTGTACACGGTAACCTCTGTTTACCTGAGTTTTACCGTTATCGTCCACCCATGGAACACGGAAAACAATCATTCTTTCGGGCTCAACAAGTCTTTCCATAAGACCGGCAGCCTCGTACTCGGGATGTTTTTCAATAACAGGCTCCAAAGACTCGAACACTTCTTCTACTGTCTGCAGAAATTCAGGCTCGTTCTTATCTCTTGCTTTAACCTGTTCGTATACTCTTTTGAGATACTCATTTTTAATAGCCATTTTAATTTACCCCCATTTAATGTTTTTTTTATTATACTACTCGCGTTGGCTTTACGCAAGAACTTTTTTAACAAAATTTCATATTTTTCGTCAAAAATTGTCATTTTGCAATATTTCGAAAGCCAAAACGAAAGTTTTTGTGTGAAATCTTTCATTATTTCATTATCTTTTTAAGATATTTACCCGTATACGACTTTTTACATTCAATAACCTCTTCGGGTGTTCCGCTGCATATAAGCGTGCCGCCTGCGCTGCCGCCTTCAGGGCCTAAGTCTATAATATGGTCGGCAACTTTTATAACGTCAAGATTATGTTCTATTACAACAACAGTATTTCCGCCGTCAACCAGTATGTTTAGCACATCAACAAGTTTATGAACGTCTGCTATATGCAGTCCGGTTGTAGGCTCGTCAAGTATATACATAGTTCTGCCGGTACTGCGTCGTGAAAGTTCTGTGGCAAGTTTTACACGCTGTGCTTCACCGCCGGACAAGGTTGTTGACGGCTGACCGATTTTAATATAGCCCAAACCAACATCATAAAGCGTTTGCAGTTTGCGTTTGATTTTGGGGTGGTTTTTGAAAAACTCTACCCCCTCTTCAACCGTCATTTCCAGAACTTCGTGAATGTTTTTACCCTTATACTTAACCTCTAAAGTTTCACGGTTATAGCATTTGCCACCGCAGACCTCGCAAGGAACGTAAACATCAGGCAAAAAGTTCATTTCAATTTTAATTATACCGTCGCCCGAACAAGCCTCACATCTGCCGCCGCTTACATTAAAACTGAATCTGCCTGCTTTGTATCCACGCATTTTTGCCTCGTTGGTATTTGCAAACACCTCACGGATATCGGTAAACACGCCCGTGTATGTGGCAGGATTTGAGCGTGGTGTTCTGCCAAGTCGGATCGTAGCCATGTCGTTCTGTGGGCC
>JAZSLD010000155.1:0-3301 GCA_045535195.1 Clostridia bacterium
GTCGGCAACGCCGACAGTTTTTCATTTTTTAAGTACTTTTATAATTTCGGATATATACAGAGTGTGGTAATCCTTTGCAGCAAACCATTTATCACACATTTCTTTTTGAATAAAATCAGTTTCGTGTAAATTTGCAGCACACATTTTTTTGCAGATAATTACCGTATCTGCTTCGGCAAAGTATGGGGTGTCACCGTCGTATGCAACAGTTAAACCGGATTTTGCTATTTTATCTTCATCTCTGCCTGATACTTTGCCAAGATACCCCAACTGCTGACGGTATTCTTCGGGTAACACAGATAACGAAAAAGTGTCAGAGGTGTCAACAAATTCTTTTGTGTACCTTTGCGGTCTTATAAATGTAAACGCTACATCTTTTCCGCAAAATACGCCCAAACCGCCCCAAGATGCAGTCATAGTATTTACTTTAGAGTCTTTTTCGGCTGTAATCAGCATCCAGTCGTCACCAATCATAGCAAATGAATTTCTTTCAATCTCTCTGGGTGTTAATTCTTTCAAAATTATCTTCCTTTCTTAATTGTTTTATATAATTATAATATATTCATGGGCGTTTTACAATATTTAAAAATATAACTTTACACTTAACTGTTTTCGTGATATATTAATATTGTTGTGACAATGTTTATAGATAGAAGGGATATATATGACTTTTAATGAGAAACTGCAGTCTGAAATTAGCGAAATAGAAAAGATATTAAATAGTTATTTGCCGGAAGAAATCGGGTATCAAAAAACGGTTATAAAAGCGATGAATTATAGTGTGTTGGCAGGTGGAAAACGATTACGACCTATGCTTATGCTGGAAACATATCGTTTATTTGGCGGTAAAGGAAAGGTTGTAGAGCCTTTTATGGCAGCGCTTGAATTTATACACACATATTCGCTTGTGCACGATGATTTGCCAGCGATGGATAATGATGAATACAGACGTGGTAAAAAGACCACTCATGCTGTTTTTGGTGAAACTATGGGCATACTTGCCGGTGATGCTTTGCTCAACTATGCATTTGAAGTTGCTGCAAGTGCATTTGATATAGAATTGAGTACTAATGTTGCAAAGGCATTGAAAGTTCTTGCGGAAAAAGCAGGCATTTACGGGATGATAGGCGGACAAGTGGCAGATATCGAGTCTGAAGGCAAACAGGTGGGAATAGAAACTGTTGAGTTCATACATAAATTAAAATGCGGTGCACTTATTGAAAGCGCTATGCTCATTGGTGCAATACTTGCAGGCGCAACGCAAGAAGAACAGAATAAGATTGAACAGATTGCATCTGATGTTGGGTATGCGTTCCAGATCCGCGATGATATATTAGATGTAACCGGAACAACAGAAACTCTCGGCAAACCTGCAGGAAGTGATGATAAAAACAGCAAATCAACATATGTATCTATAAAAGGGCTTGAGCAATCAATAAGTGATGTTGAATTTCTCTCTGCGCGTGCACTTGATACGCTTTCTTCGCTTTCAAGCAGCAACACATTTTTAGAAGAACTTATTAAGATGCTGATTATGAGAGAAAAATAAACGCTTTTTTAGGCGTGATAAGTTTGTTGACGCTGGATTTATACAGCGGGTAAGCGGATTTGGACTTGGAATTTTTGTTATGCTGTTTTTGCCGGAGCATTGGGCGGAACTTCAACTGGAATCTGCTTTTTTATTCTTTGGTTGGGATCATATAAGAATATGTCGACAAATTCAAATTGACATAAATTTGCAGATATGCTATATTATTATATAGACTTAAACTACTAAAGCAGATATTTGATATATCTGCTTTTTGTAAGGAGAAATTATGGGATTTATCGAACTTATGCTGCTTGCGATAGGCCTTTCTATGGATGCATTTGCCGTATCGGTATGTAAAGGCCTTGCTATGAGAAAAGTTAATTTAAAAAGCGCTTGTATATGCGGTCTGTGGTTTGGCGGATTTCAGGCGCTGATGCCTTTTATAGGATATTTGCTTGGCTGTAATTTTGAGCAGTACATTAATGCTATTGCACCATGGATTGCTTTTACATTGCTCGTTTTAATCGGCGGTAATATGGTTAGAGAGGCTCTTTCTGACGATGATGAAACAGAAAGTGCCAATCTTGATTTAAAAACTATGTTTTTAATGGCTGTTGCAACAAGTATAGATGCTCTGGCGGTTGGCATAACATTTGCGTGTGTTCCGGTAAAGATAGTTAATTCCGGTGCATTTACAAATACTGTGATTGGTGTTTTGATAATTGGCGTAACAACATTTTTAATTTCGTGCAGCGGTGTTAAAATAGGCAATGTGTTTGGAACAAAATACAAAACAAAAGCAGAAATTACCGGCGGCATTATATTGATTGCTATTGGTGTTAAAATATTGCTTGAACACTTTGGAATTTTATGAATTTTCCTGTTGAATAATCTTGTGTTTTGTGTTATTCTTATCTAAGAAGGTGATGTGTATGGAAACTCGTGTTGCTGTTATCAGTATCGTAGTTGAGAAAAGCGGTTGCATAGAAAAGTTAAACGCACTGCTTCACGAATACGGAGAATATATTCTGGGGCGTATGGGAATACCGTATAAAGCCAAAAATATCAATTTAATCAGTGTTGCTATAGATGCGCCGCAGGATGTTATTAATGCACTCACGGGTAGTCTTGGAAAACTTGACGGCATCACCGCAAAAGCAGCGTATTCTAAAATGTAATGTATATACAAATCTCCCTGACGCTAAAACATTTTGTTAAGGCGAAAGATGCGATTTATTATGAATTTACACCGTATCTTTCTGCGTTTTTGAGAGATGCGGTTTTAATTTTATCTAAAAAGAAAGATGTTTAATCTGACTTATAAGAGAGGAGAATTACTATGGCAAATTATAATCCAAAATCGTTAAAAGCAGAAGAATTTATCAGCCATGAGGAAATACTTGATACCTTGGCATATGCTGAAGAAAACAAAAATAATGTTGAATTGATTGATGCTATTTTAGAAAAGGCAAGACCGCGTAAAACCGATACCGGTTACCGTTGCGAAGGTCTTACTCACCGCGAGGCTTCTGTACTGCTTGCGTGCGAAATGCCTGATAAAATAGCAAAAATGTATGAAATTGCAGAAGAAATCAAACTCGCTTTTTACGGGAACAGAATAGTTATGTTTGCTCCGCTATATCTTTCTAACTATTGTGTCAATGGCTGTCTTTACTGTCCGTATCATCTTAAAAATAAAACCATTCCAAGGAAGAAACTTACTCAGGAAGAAGTTCGTGCAGAGGTAATTGCTCTGCAGGATATGGGGCA
>JAZSLD010000187.1:0-1533 GCA_045535195.1 Clostridia bacterium
TATTTGTAATAAGAAAATAAAACCGCGCCGTTTTACGCTTAAGCAGTCACGCCTTCGCTGTAATTTGTTTGCCAATTCTTCCATAGGTCGACGTTTAAAACCATAAACCACTGTGGCTTCGTAGCCATTATGTATACAAAACAAAAATGCCCTGCATTTATGCAGGGCATCAAAATTAATCTGTTGTGTAGGGGAGCAAAGCGATGTGTCTTGCTCTTTTAATAGCAGTTGTAAGCTGTCTCTGGTGTTTAGCACAGTTACCTGTAACACGTCTGGGTAAAATTTTACCACGTTCAGAAACATATCTTCTAAGTTTTGCTACATCTTTATAATCAATGTGTTCAACTTTATCAGCACAAAACGCGCAAACTTTTCTGCGGGGTTTTCTGCGAAAACGTTTTTCTTCCATTATAAGTTACCTCCTTATTTTAATTAGAAAGGAAGGTCGTCTTCAGCGGGCATAGGAATAAATCCGTCGCTTGCGCCGAATGCCGCACCGCCGTTATTTACCGGAGCCGCCGCAGGGCGTGCTTCGTCAGCAGCAGGGCCTCTGTCGCCTGCAAAGTATGCCTCATCTACGCTAACTTCTGTAACGTATCTTTTCTGACCGTCCTTATCGTATGACCTGGTCTGCAATGAGCCGGCCACGCCGAGCATTCTGCCTTTGGCAAAGTTTTTGCTAATGAACTCAGCAGTCTGTCTCCAAGCCACGCAGTTAATAAAATCAGCGTCGTACTCGCCGTTGGCATTTTTGAAACGTCTGCTAACCGCCAGAGCGAATGTGCACACGCTTACACCGTTGGGAGTGCTGCGGAGTTCAGGATCGCGGGCGAGTCTGCCCATTAAAATTACTTTGTTCATTTTTAAACCTCTCCTAAATTACTGCTCTTTTCTGATTACGATACTTCTGATGATACCGTCAGTGATACCGTACACATGTTCAAGTTCAGCGATGAACTCTGCCTGTGAAGAGAACTCGATAAGGGTGTAGTAACCCTCTCTCTTGTGGTCGATTTCGTAAGCGAGTCTGCGTTTGCCCCACTCGTCCACGTTATCAACTGTGCCGTTAGCGGCAATGAGGTCTTTGAATTTCGCTACCAAGGAAGCAGTCACTTCCTCACCTACAGTTGTGTCGATAACGAAAATCGTCTCATACTTGTTAATTACGTTTTCCATTATATAGTCACCTCCTCCCGGACTTATGGCCCTTTGCCGTATGCAAAGAGCAAGGAAGCTGATACCAAATCAGCCTTTTTATTGTACTATAAGAACGCATCTTTGTCAACATTTTTTATTTTTGGCGCAATTTTTCATTACAAACGTACAATTTATATAGGCTTTTTATGGTGTTTTTTGCAATTTTTAAGAAAAATCACGGCTTTTTGCAAGATAAGAAAAAAATGCTTGCATTTTGAAAAGTTTTCTGTTATAATACTATTCGTATCTATTTGGATTGATTTAACAGGAGGTGTTTCATATATGGCAAAATGCGAAATTTGTGGAAAAGGTGTAGTGTTCGGTATTAAGATGAGC
>JAZSLD010000185.1:0-6466 GCA_045535195.1 Clostridia bacterium
GCTGAAACATATCTCTACCTCAAGATTGGCGGCGCTCCCTTCACAGCAAGAGTTAACCCCAGAAGCACTGCTTCACACGGTGATGATATCAAAGTTGTATTTGATGCTAATAAGATTCACCTGTTTGATAAAGAAACAGAGTTGGCTCTGCTCAACTAATTATATGTATTCAAAAGCCACACCATGCGGTGTGGCTTTTTTCTTTCAGCTGATTTGTTAAAATGTTTTTAAATTAAGTGTTGACATTATTGATATTTCATAGTATAATGATAAAGTGCAATTTTGTCTATTCCCATTGAAGCGAATTATCGCTAATTGCAATATCGGAGGGAGGGATTTTTGTGTCAGAAATCAGAATTAAGGACAATGAGTCTTTAGATAGCGCGCTTCGTAGATTTAAACGTCAGTGTGCAAAGGCCGGTGTTTTGTCAGAACTCAGAAAGAGAGAACACTATGAGAAGCCCAGCGTAAAACGTAAGAAAAAGTCAGAAGCTGCTAGAAAAAGGTCTTATAAATAATATTGTTTTTTAAGAAGGTGCAACGCAATGAGTTTGAAAGAACAACTTGCACAGGATTTAAAAGCGTCTATGAAAGATAAAGACGTAATACGTAAAAACGCTGTTCAGAGTATCCGTGCTGCGGTACTGCAGGTGGAGAAAGACTCTAAAGTAACTTTAGATGACGATGGCGTTATCGGTGTTATTGCTAAAGAAGTTAAAAAACGTAAAGACGTTTTGCCTGATTATGAGAAAAGCGGCCGTGAGGATTTGATTGCGGAACTTAAAAAAGAGATAGAAGTATTAACTGGGTATCTTCCTTCCCAATTAACTCAAGAGGAATTAGACGGGATTGTTAAAGATGCAATCGACAGAATCGGCGCTACTTCTATGAAAGATATGGGCAAAATAATGGCCGATGTTATGCCGAAGATTACCGGCAGAGCAGACGGCGGTGCGGTTAATGTAACCGTAAAAAAACTTTTAGGGCTTTAAATCGCATAGACAATTTAGGAAGAATTAATGGCTGTCACTTCGGTGGCAGCTTTTTTCTGTCTATTTTGGAAATATTTGGATAAAATTCCACAATAATCACCATTGATTTTTGTAAATATTTGCCATTGCATTATTTTACAATATTTGGTAGAATATAATCGTAAAATAAATCTTTTGGAGGTTATATGATGAAGGCTACCGGAATAGTACGTAGAATTGACGATTTAGGTAGATTGGTGTTCCCTATCGAAATCCGCAGAATACTTGACATTACTCAAGGTGATAAAATAGAAATTTATGTAACAGACAACAAAGTTGTGTGCAAAAAATACATAGAAGGCGCTGTTCATCCTACAACAAGTGTGGTGCGCCCTGTTGACTCTCTGGGAAGAACCGTTATCCCTATGGAAGTGCGCAAAATGCTTTCATTGCCGGTTAAAGCGGCAATGCAGATATTTGTTGACGGTGATTCGATTGTGCTTAAAGAATACGAGGAAAAGTGCGTATTCTGTGCAAGCGCAGATAATCTGTTTGATTTTAAAAACAAAAAAATCTGTGCTGCGTGCAAAGAACAAATTTCTATTCTGTAAAGTTTTTGGTTAAATACATATAAAAACCCCGTGTTGTTTACACGGGGTTTTGCATTACATTTTTAAACTTTTTCTGTAGGCACCGGGTGTGGTGTTGGTAATCTTTTTAACCATTAATATACGTTCTTATAACTTCTCTGGCAATCGGTGCAGCTAAACTTCCGCCCGTTGAGCCTGCGTATTCAAGTATTACCGCAACTGCAATATCATCGTCTTCGTCAGATGCAAACGCTACGAAAAGTGCGTGCGTTTTTTCTGGGTCTTCATCTGTTTTTTCATTTTCGGCAGTACCCGTTTTTCCGCCCACCTCAACGCCCCAAATCTGTGCGTTAGTGCCCGTTCCGTGGTCTACGGTATCTATCATCAATTGCTTTACAAAATCCGCCGTTGCGGCTGAAAACGGGCTTGCCAATGCCGACGGGCTTTCGCTTTTTATGGTTGTGCCGTTCGGCGTTTTAACAGACGATACAATATACGGCTCCATCATTTTTCCGCCGTTTGCAATCGCACCGGTTATCATAGCGAGGTGCAGGGGCGATATAAGCGTTTTACCCTGACCGATTGCTGTGGCGGCACGTTCTGCGTTGCTCATTTTAGATGTCTGGAACTTGCTTGTGGCGTAGGGGAAGTCTATGCCGAATTTTCTGTTAAACATAAGTGCGTCCGCCATTTTTTTAAAGTCTGCATTTTGCATAGCGGCGCCCATTGTGGCAAAGTATACGTTGCTTGAACGCGTAAAAGCCTTGTTTATATCTGTTTCGCCGTATGCGGCATTTTTGGTGTTTGCAAGGGTGTAGCCGCCAATCGTGGTTTTGCCTTCCTGATCGTCTATCACTTCGCCGTCAAGCCCCTGCTCGTACATCATAGCGGTTGTAACCATCTTAAACGTAGAGCCTGGCGGGTATAAGCCCATAGTGGCACGGTTTAAAAACGGCGAATATTCGCTTGAGTTTAGGTCGCTCCAACTGCGGTGCAGATACGTTTCGTTAGGGTTAAAGTCTGGCTTGCTGACCATTGCAATAATTTCGCCCGTTTTAGGGTTTAACGCAACCAGTGCACCTCTGTAGCGTTCCATAAGGTTGCTCGCACGCAGTTGCGTGTTGTGGTCAATAGTTAAGTGCAGGTCGTTACCCTCGCTCATTTCGCCTTTTATAAGGTTTTTGATGTTAAATACTGCGTTTAGGTTGTCCTGACCTAAAAGGTACGAATTGTACGTTTTTTCAATAAACGATTTTCCGTACGTTTTAGAAGAATACCCTATAACGTGCGAATACAGTTTTATGTGCGGGTAGTAGCGTTTTTGCACATCATCATCTATTTTGGAATACGCCAGCACCTCGCCGTCACGGTCGTATATGGTGCCACGCATAACAGACTCCTCACGTGCAAGTGTACGTGCGTTTAAGTTGCTTGACGAATACTCGTCACGGTAGAGGAAATCAACAGCAGTAAGGTAAATTATCAAGCCTAAAAACAATGCGCTGATTAAAAGCAACACCCATGTGATTTTTTTATCGTTCATTCTTTATCAACTCCACTGCAATCCGTGCATTTTCACGGGCTGCATCTTTAAAAGACGGCAATCGCTCACCAATACTTTGCGCAATCTCGCTGCGCTTTGCAAAGAATTCGTCGGCGATATTTACGTACGTGCCGTTTGTAAGGGAATCGGGTGTAAGGCATCTTTCAAGCCCTGCAAACTTTTTAAACGACGAAACCTTCGGGTCGTAGTCAACACCCAGCACGGGTATGCCCAAAAGTGTGCCGAAGATAAGCATATGCAGTCTTACGGTAACTGCCGCTTCCGAAAGATTGAGTATTGCTAAAATATCGTCGGCGGAAAGGCTTTCGTCAATAAGTACGCATCTGCAGCTTGCAAGTTCTGCAATCTCGCGGCTTACGGGCATATCTTTTGAATACTGCATAGGCACAATAACGGGTGTTAAGCCGTATTGCGAAGAAATGCGCGCACATATATCTGCAAATGATTTTGCTGCATTGCCCATATTCTTCCACCTGCGTACAGATAAGCAGAAAAACTTTTCGCTATTTTTGAGTCCGTACTTTTTAAGTATTTTTTCCGCCTGCACAGTATCACCGACAGTAAGGCTCAGCGCAGGGTCGGCGGTTATTTTGATTTCGGGTGCTGTAACGCCCATGCTTTCAAGCAACTGCAAAGACTCATAATCACGAAGCGTTATAACGTCCACCTTGTTTAAAACCCTTGCGGCAAGTTTTTTGTTAAACGCTTTGTTAATAGGGCCTATTCCGTTGCCGTACAGCATAACGGGTACGGCTTTTTTCTTTGCAAGGCGGATTATATAAAGGTAATACAAAAGCGATTTTGTGCTCGTTACGTCCTGAATAAGACTTCCGCCGCCCGCTATAAACAGTTTTACTTTGTTAAACAATTTTCGTACAGCGAATATGTCAAAGCGGTTTATTGAACGCACTCCGTAGTCCTGCGCTGTTACGGCAGGTTTGTACGAAAGTACCGTCGGCGAAAAGTACGGACGGATTTCGTATATGTCTTTTAATATTGCGTGCAAAAGCGCATCGTCACCGCAGTTGCCGTAACCGTAGTAGCCGAGTATTGCGGCGTCTGAACCGTGCTGACGCATAGCGTCTGCGTACATCTGCTCGTTGTCGGAAACCATTTTGTCTATAGAATAGTGGTTTAAAACAACCTCGCCTGCAAAGGTGCGCAGTTTTTCGGCGTCTGCGTGCTCAAGATTAAAAAGGCTTATTATATCGTCTGCCATTTTGCGGCTGTTTGCTGGTGCACAGCCACGGCATGTAAAGTTGCACGCAATTGCGGTTTCGAGTTTATCTTCTGTCATAATGCCGATATATCCTGCATCGCCCGCCACCACGCAAAGGCGCTCCATTGCCATCGGCTCTAAAATCGCACGGCTTACACCAACGCAAACCGAAGATGTTGCAATAACTTCGTTAACGTCTGTACGAGGGCCCGTTAATATTATGCCCCGTCTGCCGATTTTTGCGTTTACCTCGTCTGCCTTTTCTTTAAGTGCGTCGTAATGCTCACCGCCGCCTACTATTAAAAGTTGGGCATTTGGCACATTTTCAGCAATATAGGTAAATTCGTCTATAAGCATATATGCGCACGAGCATATGCCGTCGGAAAGTCTGCTTACATAGCATATTCTGTTTGTGTTCTCTGCTAGGTCAAATTCTTTTGCAATATTGCTGCCGTCGGTATTTTTATTAAACTTTTCGCTGCTGATGCCGTTTATGCTTGTATAGATGTTTTCTTCTTTAACATCGTAATTTTCTAAAAGATACTTTTTTAAATCCTCACTTACTGCGAGAGTTTTGTCGCCCCAACCCGAAAGATGGCGCAGTATAAAAGCTGTGTCGAACGCACCGTGAACTGTGGTTACAAACACAAAATTGCAGCATTTTTTAAGCGTGCTTACAATAAACGCAGGAATTCTTGCGTGTGCGTGCACTATGTCGGGCTTTTCGGCGCGGATAATTTTTTTAAGAAGCACACGTGATGTAAGCATATCGCCTATTTTTCTGCGTGCAAGCGGCACCGTGTAGTGCTTTATGCCGGCTTTTTCAAGTTGCTCGGCATACACACCGCCGCCCGATGCTACGATTATATCGTAACCTCTGCGGTTTAGTTCCGACGCAAGTTCAGCCACGTGCGTTTCGGCACCGCCGATGTCCAGACTTGCCAGAGTTATAAGGATTTTCATTTGTATCAATCCTTTCGGGTGATTGTGTAAAAAAGTTTTATTCGCCTTTGGCGAGTTTTATTGCCTTGAGCAGATTATGGGCAAATAAAATACCACTAAAACCGCATACCATATATAAAGTGGTAGATACTACCCCTTAAACCAGGGTATATTTCCCTTATCAACCTCAAAGGTTTTACCGTTAAGGTAGGAAAGCTCGTTTTCATCCTCAAAGCAAAACTCGGTTTTATAAGAATAAAGAGCTTGATGTTTAAGGCCCGCTTTCTTATTGAATTCATTTGTTCCGTACTTACCGTCACCTGCGAGAGGGTGGCCGAGGTGAGCCATCTGTGCACGTATCTGGTGAGTTCTGCCGGTGATTAAGTCAATCTCCAAATAATCCCCCAAAGCGTAGGATGAAATAACTTTGTATTTGGTTACGCACTTTTTGTAGCCATCTTTTTTTACATCGCTTATATACACTCTGTTCTGGCTCTCGTTTTTCTGCAGGTATGCAGTTACTGTATCGGATTTTGGCTTAATGTGCCCTTCAATCATACAAAGGTAGTATTTTTTTATTTCACGGGACTTGATTTTGTCGTTTAAAATACGCAGAGCCATAGCGTTTTTCGCTGCAATTACTATGCCACCGGTGTTCCTGTCAATACGGTTGCAGAGAGCCGGCGCAAAGGACTGCTCGTTTTTGGGGTCATACTCTCCTTTTCCGTAAAGGTACGCCTTAATATGAGCGATAAGGGTATTATGCTTTTCCCCGTCGTCCTCGTGAACAATCATACCCGGCTTTTTATCTACAAGAATAATGTTTTCGTCCTCGTAAACTATATTTATATCGGGTTTTATTCTGGTAAAGGAAAGGTCGGACACCTCTCCTCCGAAAAATTCGTCGTTTATATAAAGAGTAAGCACATCGCCCTCTGAAAGCTTCAAGTTGCCCTCAGCTTTTTTGCCGTTTACCTTTATAAGCTTTTTGCGAAGACATTTATACAGCATGCTCTGAGGGAAGCCCACTAAAAATTTCAAAAGAAATTTATCAAGCCTCTGCCCTGCATCATTTTTGCCAACGGTTACAGTTCTCATTTATCTTCTCCGTCTGCTTCGCTTGTGAGTTTTTCTTTAAGTGATGCAAGTCGGATCGTAGCCATGTCGTTCTGTGAGCCAA
>JAZSLD010000030.1:0-3514 GCA_045535195.1 Clostridia bacterium
CAGTATTCCTACGACCTTCCGCCTCGAAAAACAAACAATTTTATCTTGATTTAGGTTGAAAATTTTCGGCATTAGGTTTTTGCGTCGATGCGAGGCAAAAACGGAGCTAATGCTGACGCATTTGCGAGTATTTTAACAAAGTAGTGGCGCAAAAACCTATGCCCAAAACGGGTTCGGATATTAACACATCTGCTTAAGCATTGTTGAAGAGAACAGCGTTGACTAATTTATAGAAAAAGTCGGAAAGGCATATACTGAGATTACAGGCTTAACTGCAGATTTTTATGTAACGGAATTTGGAGACGGCGGAAAAAACTCAAATAAGGTGAATATAAATGGATATAATAGTAGCAACAAAAAACAAAGGTAAAATTAAAGAAATCAAAAAAATACTCGGTGACCACAATGTTATGAGCCAGGCGGAAATCGGCATTAATATTGACGTTGACGAAAACGGCACAACATTTGCCGAAAATGCTATGCTAAAAGCAGTTGCCGTGGCAGAGCATACCTCGTGCGCAGTTATTGCAGACGATTCCGGCATTGAGGTAGACGCATTAGACGGCGCACCGGGCATATACAGCGCAAGATACTGCGGCGAAGACGCTACTGACGAGGACAGAGTTGTAAAACTTTTGGAAGAGGTTGAAAATGCCGAAACCAGAGGTGCACAGTTTGCGTGTGCTATAGCACTTATTCTGCCCGATGGCGAAAAGCATATATTTGAGGGCATTGTGCGTGGTACGCTTGATTTTGAGCCCAAAGGCGCAAATGGTTTTGGCTACGACCCTATTTTTATCCCCGACGGCTACGACAAAACATTCGGGCAACTCGACAGCAGCATAAAAGACGAAATCAGCCACAGAGCAAAAGCGCTTAAAGCGTTGGCAGAGTTTTTGAATAAATAATGATACGCAAGGCGTGGCAATGCCGCGCCTTTTTTACCATTTTGAAAGGAATGATACAGTGAACGAAAAAGTATATTCAACTTTGGAATTTGATAAAATACGTTCTATGCTAAGCGAATTTGCCGTGATTGAACTTTCACGTATGCGTGCACTCTCGCTTGAGCCGTCTTCCGATATAAAAGAAATTAATATGATGCAGGAGCAAACTGCCTGCGCTATGAACCTTATTGTTAAAAAAGGCAATCCGCCCGTTTATTGTAAATCGGACATACGCAGCAGTTTAAAACGTGCTGATATGGGCGGTGTGCTTACTCCTGCCGACATACTTGACATCGGAAAAGTTTTAAAAACATCACGCAAGTTAAAATCTTACCCTGACGATATTGAATGTGAAGCGATAGAGGAATACATTGAGGCTCTTTTTGAAGATAAAAAACTTGAAAGCAAAATTTTCGATTGCATAGAAGACGAAGAAACCATTGCCGACACCGCCAGCAGCGAACTTTCTGCAATACGCAGAAAAATTCGTTCAACCGAGGGTAAAGTTAAAGAAATTCTGCATAATATTATTGCAAAGAATTCTAAATATCTGCAAGAGCCCATTATCACTATGCGCTCTGACAGATACGTTGTGCCCGTTAAGGCAGAACACAAAGGCAGCATCCGTGGTATTGTGCACGACACCTCGTCAAGCGGTATCACGTTGTTTATAGAGCCTGACGCAGTTGTTGAGGCAGATAACGAAATCCGTGTGCTTAAAAATAAAGAGAAAGAAGAAATTGAGCGCATTTTAAGGGAACTTTCCGCAGAGATTGCAGAATATTGCCAACTTTTAGAGATGACATACAACTGCATTGCCGACCTTGACCTTATATTTGCAAAAGCAAAATTTGCACTTAAATACGATGCGTTCCGTCCGGTTTTAAATGACGACGGATATATAAATCTTATTCAGGCACGCCACCCGTTGCTTGATCGCAAAAAAGTTGTGCCAACAGATATATACCTTGGCAAAGATTTCGACACGCTCGTTATAACGGGCCCCAATACGGGCGGTAAAACAGTTGTGCTTAAAACGCTTGGTATTATGACTTTAATGGCGCAGTCGGGTATGCACATAACGGCTAAAGAGGGCTCGGTGGTATCGGTATTTGACAATGTTTTTGCAGACATCGGTGACGAGCAGAGCATTGAGCAGAGCCTTAGTACGTTCTCGTCACATATGGTTAATATCGTTAAGATTTTAGAGCAGGCAACTTACCGTTCACTTTGCCTTTTTGACGAACTTGGCGCAGGTACTGACCCAGTAGAGGGTGCGGCACTTGCCGTAAGCATACTTGAAAATATCCGCCTGCGTGGCGCAAAATCCGCTGCTACTACTCACTACAGCGAACTTAAATCGTACGCACTTTCAAATGCTCGTGTAGAAAATGCCTCGTGCGAGTTTGATGTGGAAACTCTTGCGCCTACTTATAAACTGCTAATCGGTATACCGGGCAAAAGTAACGCTTTTGCAATATCGCAGAAACTCGGCATCAGCAACGAGATTATAGAAGATGCCAAATCACGCATCGCCGGTGAAAATCTGCATTTTGAAGATGTTCTTTCAAGCCTTGAGAGTGCACGCCGTGATACCGAGCGTGAGCGTGACAATGCTTTGGCATACAAGCAGGAGATTGAACTTTTAAAAGACAGAATTGCCAATAAAAATAAATCGTTAGAGAGCAGAACGGACAAGATAATAGAGGCGGCGCACAAAGAAGCGCAGAAGATTATTGAAGAGGCACGTGCCGAGAGCGAACTTGCCCTTGCAGATATCCGTGCTGCTATGAAAAAGAAAGATTTAAAAGAGGCTAACCGTGCCGTTGAGCAGGTGCGTCAGCAGGTAATAGCCGGCGGTAAAAAGCATAACGTAAAATCTGCTCCCAAACCTCAGGCGGGTACTCCGCCAAAGACCGTTAAACTCGGTCAGGAGGTTGACGTTCCGCACCTTAACCAACGTGGTACGGTTGTTACTTTGCCCGACTCCAAAGGCAGCCTTATGGTGAACGTGGGTATTATGAAAATGAAACTCAACTTAAACGACCTGCGTATTGTGGAAGAAAAACCAGACAAATCCAAAGGCGGTGCAAAATCGGCTGTAGGCATTAAGTCTATGACTGTCGGCACGGAACTTGATATCCGTGGCGAAGACGTTGAAAGCGCAATCATGCTGGTTGAAAAGTTTATAGACGATGCAGTTTTATCTTCACTTCACGAAGTGCGCATTATCCACGGCAAAGGTACGGGTGCGCTGAGAGCCGGAATACACTCGTTTTTAAAACGGCAGAAACGTGTTAAGAGTTTTCGCCTCGGCGGTTTTGGCGAGGGCGACGCAGGTGTAACAATAGCCGAACTTAAATAGCAAAAATACTTTATTTTATACAAACTGACAAATTTTTAACAAAAAATAAAAATATACTTGCAAAATCAGCATAATTGGGTTAAAATAATTATGTATGTTTAAATTGTTTTATAATTTTACGCATAGATTTTATGCGGGAATGGAGATAATGTTATGAACAAAAAAACTATCGAAGATATTGCCGTAGCCGGCAAAAAAGTTC
>JAZSLD010000227.1:0-6807 GCA_045535195.1 Clostridia bacterium
GTTCCATATCTACACATTCAAGACCTTTAACCCAGCCTTCTTCGCCGATTATACGTGTCGGGTTTGTAAGTGTTTTGAAAATTATTTCTTCTTCTTTTGCGTGGTGGATTTCCTCATTACGTGCAGGCATTTCGTCTTCGCTGCGTCTGTATACGACATATACATTTTCAGCACCAAGACGTTTTGCGCATCTTGCAGCGTCCATAGCCACATTTCCGCCGCCGATAACCGCTACGCTTTTGCCCACTTTAACGGGTGTGTCGGTTTCGGGGAATTTATATGCTTTCATAAGGTTGATTCGTGTTAAAAATTCGTTTGCGGAGTATACACCGTTAAGTGCTTCGCCGTCAATACCCATAAACTTAGGCAGACCAGCGCCGGTACCTATAAATACTGCGTCGTAGCCGGACTCTAAAATCTCGTCAACGGAGAGTATTTTGCCGATAACCATATTCGTTTGAATATCCACGCCTATGTTTTTAAGGTTGTCTATTTCGTTACGTACAATGTCTTTCGGCAGTCTGAATTCGGGTATGCCGTACATCAGTACGCCGCCCGCTGTGTGGAATGCTTCAAATATCGTTACGGAATAACCTTTTTTTGCTAAATCTCCTGCACAACTAAGCGATGCGGGACCGCCGCCTACAACGGCTACTTTTTTGCCGTTTAAAGCAGGTTTCTGTGCTTTTGCAACGCAGTTTTGTCTGTAATAATCTGCTGCAAAGCGTTCAAGTCTGCCTATGGCAACACTTTCATCCTTGATACCCCGTACACATTTACCTTCGCACTGGTTTTCCTGAGGGCACACTCTTCCGCATACTGCCGGCAGAGTATTGGTTTCTGTAATTTTAAGATACGCTTTTTCAAATTCCCCCGCTGCTATAAGCGCTAAAAATTCGGGTATTTTAACATTTACGGGGCAACCGCTTACGCATGGTCTGTTTTTGCAGTTCAGGCAGCGGTTTGCCTCTTCCATAGCCTGCTCAGCACTATATCCAAGCGCAACTTCTTCAAAGTTTTTGTTTCTTATTGTAGGTGTCTGCTCAGGCATAGGAGTTTTTGTAGGACACATATTAGCCATTGCATTTACCTCCCAATCCTACGCGGCATTTATGTTCAGAACTTTGCGCCTCTTCGTTTTTGAACATTTTTTGTCTGTTCATAGCAGAGTCAAAGTCCACCAGATGACCGTCAAAGTCAGGACCGTCCACGCATGCAAACTTTGTTTCACCGCCGACTATAACTCGGCAACCGCCGCACATACCTGTTCCGTCAATCATAACGGGGTTCATACTTACTATTGTTTTAATGCCGTATTGTTTTGTAACATCACAGATAACTTTCATCATAATAAGCGGACCTATCGCTATAACAAGGTCGTAGTTCGCACCTGCTTCAATATTACTTTTAAGTATGTCCGACACAAATCCTTTGCAACCGTTTGAGCCGTCATCTGTGGTAACAAATGTATTTGTGCTTACCGTTTTGACTTCGTCTTCAAGTATAATCAGGTCTTTGTTTCTGAAACCTATAATAGAATCTACCTCAGCACCCAAAGAGTGAAGTTTTTTTGCTTGAGGGTAGGCGATAGCAGTTCCCAAACCGCCGCCTATAACGGCTACTTTTTTGTATCCTTCAAGATGTGATGCCACGCCAAGCGGACCTACAAAATCAAGCAATGCGTCGCCCTCGTTTAAAGTGCCAAGGAGTTTGGTTGTCATACCGACTTCCTGAAATATTATAGTAACCGTGCCGCGTTCTCTGTCAAAATCTGCGATGGTTAAGGGTATACGTTCGCCATCTTCGTTAATACGCAGAATTATAAACTGACCCGGTTCTGCTTTTTTAGCAATAAGCGGTGCTTCAATTTCTAAAAGTTTAACCTGCTCGTTTAAAGCACGCTTTTTTAAAATTTTAAACATCTGTTTAAAGCCTTCTTTCCAAATGTCTGTAACACGTCTAAATATTATACATTAAATCGACTGTTTTGTAAAGAATTTTTTGCACAAAACAAAACACACCGTATAAAAAACGGTGTGCTTTGTTTTATTTCATATCGTTTATGATGCTTTGTAAATTGGATATTTGTTTATCCGATAAACCGGTTACATTAATATATTTTTGATTGTCAAATCCCATCAAATAGTCAAGGCTTACAGAAAAACACTTTGCTATATTGATTAACATTTCTACTGATGGAAGTATATTGTCATTTTCCCAATTAGAAATAGTTTGTTTGCTTACTCCTAATTTTTTGGCAAGTTGAACTTGGTTCATTCCGCCGGCAATACGCAGGTTTTTAATATTTTCGTTAAACAAAATCTTCACCTCGATAAAATTATTACAATACTATTGTATAAAAACACTTGACAAATTAAAAATACTGTAGTATTGTAATATTTGACCGATGTTGGTTATATTATACTTGTTCCAGTTCTTTTATTATGCGTTGTATTTTATCCTGCGGCACTTTGCCGGCTGCAAGGGCGAGAACGTGTTTTACAGTTTTTGAACTGTATAATTTAACTATCGGTGTATTTATAAGAGTGGGGAACTCTCTTGCCAGAATTGATTTCGCTTTTTCGTTGGCAAGCACTTGCCCCACGGTCATATTATTAATATCCAAAGAAAATCACCTCACTACACATTATATGTGCGTGTGCATAAAAGTTTCAATTAACTTGTTCCGCCGGCAAAGGTATCTGTCTGCCCGAATTGTCAATTTTGTAATTTTCTTTATAGATAATTTCCGATATAGGCACTATTTTATAACCGTCGGATATCAACTTTTCCAATATCCTCGGAAGTGCCGCAGGTGTATTTTTAGCGGCATTGTGAAACAGCACTATAGATCCCGGTGCCACACGCTTTGTTACACGGTCGTATATAGCAGAAGGCTCAAGGTCTTTCCAGTCGAGGCTGTCAACGTCCCATTGGATTGTATAGTGATTAATCTCTCTTGCAGAGGCAACTACTCTGTCGTTATAGTCGCCGTATGGCGGACGGAAAAGAGTAGGGCGCACACCTGTTATCGCTTGTATTTTGTCAGAACACGAATTGATTTCTTTTTTAATACCCTCGGCATCGAGTTTCGTCATATGCGGATGAGAGTCCGAATGGTTCATAATCTCGTGCCCTGCGTCGTGCAGTTGCTTAACAGATTCCGGATATTTATCCACCCACGCACCAACCACAAAAAATGTGGCTTTAACATTATACTTTTCCAGTATTGATATAAGTTCGGCGGTGTCCTCATTGCCCCACGCCGCGTCAAAAGATATAGAGCATATTTTCTCGTCGCCTTTGTCGACGCAGTATATGGGCAGGTCGCGTTTTGGAGATGCATTTTCAAAAACCTCTGCCACGGCGTCGTGGTTAAATAGAATTAATCCGCTAAGCAGTACAATGATGAGAAAGTAGATTATAAGATTATCCTTACTTGTAACAAATAGTTTCATAGTATCTACTCCTTAAAAAATCAGGTTACTACAATCTTATTTGTGCAAGGATAAAAAAATAACTAATATCTGAAATCAAATAAATCTTTTGGCGAAACTTCCAAGGCTTCGCAAATTTTAAACACAACATCTAAAGAAACACCCACGGAGGCAATTTCTATTGCACTCATATGGCTTCTGTCGATATTGATTTTCTCGGCAAGTTGTAATTGTGTGTAGCGGCGGTCTTTTCTGTAATGGGCGATGTTCAGCCCTAATGCTCTGTATTCATCATAATAGTTTAAGTCCATAATATTAAGTCACCTCAATATAATATTGTATGGAATTCAAATAATTTTAAACCTTGTGAAAAACATAATTTGACTGTTGACAACCAGAAAAATATGTGTTATAGTAGAATACATAAATAAATCAATTAAAAAGCACATGTCTGCATTTTTATGCAATGTGTGCTTTTTATGTGCATAAAACGTGTATAAACTGCGTTAATTATGACAAAATAGACCTTCATTCAACATTTTGTTACTTTTGTTCGCCAATATCTTATATAATGGCTATCTATGCAGAAAAATTTATATTGCGGGATGTGTGTATATGAATTTGAATAACAAAGTTGCAGAAGTATTGGAAGAATTGGGTTTTTCCTCAATTCGTATAGGCTATACATATATTTTAGAAGCAGTTGTATATATGGTAGCCTGTAACGGAGAAGCCATAGGTGTAACAAAAACGCTGTATCCGTATCTGGCAAAAAAATTTGCCACATCATCTCAGGCGGTTGAACGTGCCATGCGTATGGCTATATCTGACGCCTGCCAAATCGGGAATGATAATATAAGGCGACTTACCGGAGCAGAAAGTAACTGCCGGTTGCATTTTACGAATAAAGAATTTATATATAAAACAGTAAACTGTGTTAAAAAACAACTTGAAATTAGCAATAATTGACGAATATCAAAAAAATGCCATTTTTACTCAAAAATTGTCTTGATTTAAACCTTGGGCTATTGTATAATTAAAGTAACATAAGATGATTTACAATAGGGGGAATTTTTAAATGGTAACAGGTATCGAGCACATTGGACTTTATGCAAAAGATTCCAAGGCATTGGCAGACTGGTATATTGATATGTTTGGTTGCACCATTGCATACGAAAACCCGTCTAAGGGTACATATTTTGTGGCGTTTTCTGATAAAAGTATGATTGAAATTTGCAAAGCGCCTGATGATATGCCCTCTAATCCTGCACTTACCGATGCAGGGCTCAGGCATATTGCTTTAACTGTTTCGGATTTTGATGCTGTTGTTGCTAAACTTAAAGGAACCGATACTGAAATAGTTGCCGATGAAGTTGCATCTTCAAGCGGTGTAAAAACTATTTTCTTCAGAGATATCGCAGGTAATATTCTGCATCTTATATCCCGTCCCGAACCTCTTATTTAATATATGATTTTAAGCAGACGACAAACAGAAATGTTTGTCGTCTTGTAATGAATACAGAAAGGCAGTGAAACAAATGAGTTCTTGTAATCCCATAGATATTTTCGGCAGTAATGTTTTTAATGACCGTGTTATGAAAGAGCGTCTTCCTAAAGACACTTACAACGCACTTAAAAAGAGCATTGACGAATCTTTGCCGTTGGACAGTTCTGTGGCAGAGGTTGTTGCCGGCGCTATGAAAGACTGGGCGATTGAAAAAGGCGCAACCCATTATACGCACTGGTTCCAGCCGCTTACGGGCATTACCGCAGAAAAGCACGATTCGTTTATCTCGCCAACACCTAACGGCGGTGCAATTATGGAGTTTTCCGGTAAAGAACTCATAAAAGGCGAGCCTGACGCACCGTCATGCCCGTCGGGCGGACTGCGCTCTACCTTTGAGGCAAGGGGCTACACCGCATGGGACTGCACTTCGCCTGCATTTTTGCAGGAGGATTTATCGGGTGTTACATTGTGTATACCCACAGCGTTTTGCTCATACACCGGCGAGGCGCTTGACAAAAAAACACCGCTTTTGCGCTCGTGCGAAGCGATAAATGTTCAGGCTAAGCGAATTTTAAAACTGTTTAATAAAGAAACTAAAAATATAACCGTTTGCATCGGTCCCGAACAGGAATATTTTCTTGTAGATAAAGATTTGTATGAAAAACGTCTTGATCTTAAATTTACGGGCAGAACACTTTTCGGACAGAAACCGCCAAAAGGTCAGGAACTTGATGACCACTACTTCGGCACGCTTAAAGAACGTGTTGCGTCTTATATGAGCGATGTAGACCGAGAACTCTGGAAAATGGGCGTTTCTGCAAAAACAAAGCATAACGAGGCTGCACCCAGCCAGCATGAACTTGCACCTATTTACAGCAGTTGCAATATTGCTACCGACCATAACCAACTTACGATGTCAACTTTAAAAAGAATTGCCCACAGGCATAATTTTGCCTGCCTTATGCACGAGCGTCCCTTTAACGGCGTAAACGGCTCGGGCAAGCACGTAAACTGGTCTTTGAGCACAGACGACGGTCAAAATCTTTTAGACCCCGGTAAAACACCAAGCGAAAATGCGCAGTTTTTGCTTTTCCTTTGCGCTGTTATAGAGGCTATTGATAAACACGCACCCTTGTTGCGTGCATCTGCCGCAAGTGCAGGTAACGACCACCGTTTGGGTGCTAACGAGGCTCCGCCCGCAATTATTTCAATCTTTTTGGGCGAGCAACTTGAAGAAATACTTGATAATATCGTTTACGACAACCCGTCCGGCGATACAGAACGTGTTCGCTTAGACGTTGGTGTAAGCACGCTTCCGCATTTTAGAAAAGACACCGCCGACAGAAACAGAACTTCACCTTTTGCCTTTACCGGTAATAAGTTTGAGTTTCGTATGGTTGGTTCAAATGCGTCCATTGCGGGACCGTGTACTATTATAAACACAATTGTTGCCGATACGCTTTCAGATATGGCGGACGAACTTGAAAATGCAAGCGATTTCAATGCCGCTTTGCATAATATTGTTCAGCGCTCTATCCGTGAGCACAGAAGAGTTATCTTTAACGGTAACGGCTATTCGGACGAATGGGTGGAAGAGGCTAAAAAACGCGGTCTTCCCAATATAGACAACACCGTTGACGCTATTGGCGAATTTATTTCTCCGCAGACTGTAGAATTGTTTAGTAAACACGGTGTGTATACTCAGACAGAACTGAGTTCACGCTATGAAATCAAACTGGAGAAATACGCCAAGGTTATTCACATTGAGGCACTTACTATGGTAGACATGGGGGCAAAGGAAATCCTGCCGGCTGTACTCAAATTTTCCACGGCGCTCAGCGATAACATAATAAAGATTAAAAC
>JAZSLD010000089.1:0-3268 GCA_045535195.1 Clostridia bacterium
ATTGGTGGTCCTCAGGGTGATACCGGCCTTACCGGAAGAAAAATCATTGTTGACACTTACGGTGGCTTTGCAGGACATGGCGGTGGTTGTTTCTCTGGAAAAGACCCGACAAAAGTTGACAGAAGTGCTGCATATTTTGCGAGATATATTGCTAAAAATATAGTTAAATCTGCAGTTGCCGCTAAATGCGAAGTTCAACTTGCATATGCCATTGGTAAAGCACAGCCTGTTTCTGTTTCCGTAAACACATACGGTACAGGAAAAATCTCTGATGAAAAACTTACAGAAATAGTGGTTGACACATTTGATATGCGTCCTGCCGCTATTATAGATAAGTTGGATTTACGTAAGCCGATATATAAAAATACTGCTGCTTACGGACATTTCGGCAGAGAAGATATGGGCTTTAAATGGGAACTTACTGATATGGCTGATGTAATTAAAGAAAAAGCAGGAATTTAATGAACAGTAATCAACCCTCTTTGCATATCATGATATATAATATATCGTGATGGGCAAAGAGGTGTTGCTTTTATGTGGTACATATTATGGAAGGCAGTCGTTACTGTTTTGGTGATTTATGCCATTATAAATATTTTGGGTAAATTGGCAGTTTCGATATTTAATCCGGAACCATATAACAGTAAAGACGCTTTTGTGGTTATTAAAGTGAGAAATCAGGAAAAAAACATTGAGGGCATAATCCGTGGGGTTATATGGCAGAATCTTAAGGTAAACCGGGGCGGATATGTGCCAAATATACTTGTGGTAGATATGGGGTCGGATGATGACACCGAAATGATTGCACAAAAATTAGCGGCTCAATATTCATTTATTTTCTATACAACAGAAGAGAAATTCAATAAAATGAAAAGTGCTTTTGAAAAATAGTGCGGAGGAAAAATGAGATACAACACTTATTCAGAATATCTTAAAAATAAATATGGCGAACGTGTTTATAAGATACCTGTTAATTTGCCGGGAACTTGCCCTAATCGTGACGGCGAAGTAGGGGTGGGCGGTTGCATTTATTGCGGAGAAGCAGGTGCGGCATTTGAAAATCTCCCGTGCACCATGCCGGTTAATGAACAAATTGCAAAGAATATTGAATATATCGGCAAGAAATATAAGGCAGATAAGTATATTGTTTACTTTCAGAATTATTCAAACACTTATATGCCGATTGATGAATTCAAGTCATATATTAATCAGGCAATTGTTCCTGATGTAGTAGAAATCGCCATTTCCACACGTCCTGATTGCATTAGTGATGCTTATCTTGAATTTTTACATTCTGTTAAAGAAAAAAACGGCATTGAAATCAGTATAGAACTTGGACTTCAATCGGTTAATTATCATACGTTAATTAAAATTAACAGAGGACACACGCTGGCGGAGTTTATAGATGCTGTATTAAGAATTAAAAAATATGGTTTTTCTGTGTGTGCACACGTTATTTTAAATTTACCGTGGGACAACACTACCGATGTAATAGAATGTGCAAAAATTCTCTCTGCATTAAATGTTGAACAGGTTAAATTACATTGTTTATATATACTTAAAGATACCCCCATGGCATCTATGTATTTAAATGGCGAATTTGATATGGGAAGTTTTTATGATTATGTTGATAAAGTTATTGTATTTTTAGAGTATTTAAAACCTGATATCGTGGTTCAAAGAATTATTGGAAGAGCACGTGAAGAAGATTGTATTTTTGCAAATTACGGTACAAGTTGGTGGAAGATTAAAGATAACATTGACCGTCAATTTGAAATGTTTGAAACTTATCAGGGCAAAAAATGTGATTATCTGAACGGCAACGCACTTAAAAAGTTTGAAAAAGAGGTATAAAAAGCGAAAAAACTGTTGTAAATCTGTAAATTTTTTGATATAATATATAGTGGATTTGATACTTGATATATATTTGCTGATATAGTATCTTTCCGCATTAAAATATTGGAAGGAAAATTACCATGATTAAAAGTATGACAGGATATGGCAGATGCGAAAAACAATTTGAGAATTATCGTATTACTGCTGAAATTAAAACTGTTAATAACAGATATCTTGATATTTACACAAAAGTGTACAAGCAGTATTCATTTATCGAAGAAATTGTCAGAGAAACGGTTTCAAAAAAAATAAAACGCGGCAAAGCAGAGGTTTCTTTTGTTTTTGATAATTTAAAAGACGATACATTCAGCGTAACATTGAATGAAGAAGCCGCAAAAGGATATTACGACGCATTAAAACAACTTGCAGATAAATTTGGTTTGCAAGATGATTTGACAGTATCTAAACTTGGAAAATTCAGCGATGTGCTTAATATTGAACGCAAAGAACAGGACAAAGAACAGATTTTGAATGATACCACAGAGGTTTTGATGGCTACTTTGTGTGACCTTGTGAAATCACGTGAAACCGAAGGCGAAAGATTATCCGTGTTTTTCCGCGACTGTATTGCCAATATCCGTAAAATTGTTGATTTTATTGCAGAGCGTTCACCTGCTACTGTTAATGAGTACAAAGAAAGAATGATTGGCAGAATAGGGGAACTTTTAGAAGCGGTTCCATATGATGAGGGAAGATTGCTGACGGAAGTTGCTATATTTTCTGACAAAGTCAATATCACGGAAGAAATTATCCGCTTTAGAAGTCACCTTGCTGAATTTGAAAAATTGCTTGGCAGCGATGTGCCGGTTGGCAGAAAACTGGATTTTATTATTCAGGAACTTAACCGTGAGGCAAACACAATGGGCTCAAAATGCAACGATTTTGAAGTAAGCAGGCACGTTATCGAACTTAAATCTGAAATTGAAAAACTTCGCGAGCAGGTACAGAACATCGAGTGAGGTGTAATATATGAAATTAATCAATATTGGTTTTGGCAATATTGTTTCTGCAAACAGACTTGTGGCAATAGTCAGTCCCGAATCTGCGCCTATTAAAAGAATTATTCAAGAAGCGCGCGATCGCGGTATGTTGATTGATGCTACTTATGGCAGAAGAACCAGAGCCGTTATTGTTACAGACAGCGACCATATCATTCTTTCGGCAGTACAGCCTGAAACTGTTGCAAACAGAATGGGTAAAGACAACGGATTGATGGATACGGAGGAAGAAGATGTTGAGGAATAAACGCAAAGGCACTTTGTTTATTATATCAGGGCCATCAGGTACCGGTAAAGGAACTGTAATTAAAGAACTACTTAAAAATCACGAAAAAGACGTTTTTTTATCGATATCCAAGTCGGAGGCCAAGCGG
>JAZSLD010000029.1:0-11302 GCA_045535195.1 Clostridia bacterium
TTCAGTGATGAAGAACGTGACCGCATCAGCGAAGAGTTAAAAGGCAGCGACCAAAATGCTAAAGTAGACATCAGCCGTTATAAAGGTCTTGGTGAGATGAACCCCGAAGAACTTTGGGAAACCACCATGGACCCGAAAAACAGGATACTGCTTAAAGTTACTTTGGAAGACGCAGAAAAAGCAGACGAAATTTTCAGCATACTGATGGGTGACGAAGTAGAACCCAGACGAATTTTTATAGAAGAAAATGCACAGTATGTAACAAACCTTGATGTTTAATTTTCTGTAAAGTCTCCCTTGTGTAAAGGGAGGGGGACCGCCGTAGGTGGTGGAGGGATTGTAAATGGAAAGAAAACATAATAAAGAAATAGTTCCGTTTGCAAAAGAACTCCGAAAAAATATGACGAAAGAAGAAAAACATCTTTGGTATGATTTTTTAAGAAATTATCCTATTAAATTTTTAAGACAAAAAGTTATTGGAAAATATATTGCAGATTTTTATTGTTCTAAAGCAAAACTCGTTGTAGAATTAGACGGTTCAGAGCATTATGAAGAAAAAAATATTGAAAAAGACAATATAAGAACAAAATTTTTAGAGCAATACGGAATTAAAGTTATAAGATTTTCAAATCTTGATATAAAAAGAAATTTTAAAGAAGTTTGCAATAAAATAGATATTGAAATTAAAAATATATTAAATTCTACAATCCCTCCGTCACCCAAAGGGTGACACCTCCCTTTACACAAGGGAGGCTATAGCGTGAAAAGGAGAAAAAATAAATGGCTAAAAACAAAAAATACGAAGATTCACATTTTGAAGAGTATTTTGATACTCAGAAGATTGTGGACGTAGACATAGAAAAACGAATGAAAGAGGCGTTCATCGACTATGCTATGAGCGTAATCGTTTCAAGAGCGCTGCCTGACGTTCGTGACGGACTTAAACCCGTTCACAGAAGAATACTTTATTCAATGTACGAAGAACACTTAACTGTAGATAAGCCGTTCTTCAAATCTGCTACAACCGTCGGTAACGTTATCGGTAGATACCACCCCCACGGTGACGCATCTGTTTACGATGCTATGGTACGTCTGGCGCAGGATTTTTCTATGAGATATCCGCTTATAGACGGTCACGGTAACTTCGGCTCGGTAGATGGCGATCCACCTGCTGCTTACCGTTATACTGAGGCGAGAATGAGCAAACTTGCAAACGTGATGCTCGAAAATATTGAAAAAGACACCGTTGACTTTGCACCTAACTTTGACGAAAAAAGAAAAGAGCCGCTTGTTCTGCCTACAAGAATACCTACACTTTTGGTAAACGGAAGTTCGGGTATTGCGGTAGGTATGGCTACAAATATTCCGCCGCACAACTTAACAGAAGTTTTAGACGGCGTAATTGCGCAGATTGACAACCCCGATATAAGCGTTGAGGATCTTATGGAATACATAAAAGGTCCGGATTTCCCCACAAAAGCGTCAATTATGGGCAGAAGCGGTATAAGAAGCGCTTACAATACAGGTAAGGGTAAGATTATTATCCGTGCAAAAACCGAGATTGAAGAGCACAAAGACGGAACATCTTCAATTATCGTTACGGAATTGCCGTATCAGGTAAATAAAAAGATGCTTGTTGAGTCTATTGCTGATATGGTTAAGGAAAAACGTATTGAAGGTCTTTCCGATATTGACGACCACTCGTCAGACCGTGTCGGCATAAGACTTGAAATATTCTTAAAAAGAGATGCCAATCCGCAGGTTATTTTAAACCAACTGTTTAAATACACTCGTCTGCAGGACAGTTTCTCTATAAATATGCTTGCTATCAAAGACGGCAAGCCAAAAACAATGGGCCTTAAAGAGATACTTGACCAGTTTATAAAGTTCCAGGAAGAAATAGTTACACGCAGAACTAAATACGACCTCGAAAAAGCAGAAGCAAGAATGCATATTTTAGAGGGTTTGCGTATTGCGCTTGCAAATATTGACGAGATTATAAAAATTATCCGTGATTCTTACGACGACGCTAAAGAAAGACTTATGGCTCGCTTTGGTATGAGCGATATTCAGGCACAGAGCGTATTGGATATGCGTCTTGGTCAGTTGCAGAAATTAAACGGCGAAAAGATTGAAACCGAGTATCAGGAACTTAAAGCAAAATGCGAAGAATACAGAGCATTGCTCGGCAGCAGAGATAAACTGATGGAGCAGATTAAACTGGAACTTACCGAGATTCGTGATAAATACGGCGACGAAAGACTTACCCAGTTAGAGCCTGCCATAAACGATATAGACGACGAAGATTTGATTGAAGAAGAAGAGTGCGTTATAACTATGACGCACGCAGGCTACGTTAAACGTCTGCCCGTAAGCACATATAAGGCACAGCACAGAGGCGGCAGAGGTGTTACAGGTCTGCACACACGTGAAGAGGACTTTGTAGAAACTTTATTTGTGGCGTCTTCTCACAGTAATCTGCTGTTCTTTACCGATAGGGGCAGAATGTATAAGATAAAAGGCTATCAAATACCCGAAAGCGGCAGAAACTCTAAGGGTATGGCGATAGTAAACCTTATAGAGATTGAAAAAGACGAAAAAATCACCGCTATGATTCCCATACGTGAGTTTAACGAGGGCGAGTACCTTACAATGGTTACTAAAAACGGTCTGGTTAAAAAGACGGATATTATGGAATACGCAACAACGCGTAAGGGTGCAAGAATTGCTATAGGTCTGCGTGAGGACGACGAACTTATAAGCGTTATGAAAACCGCAGGCGACGAGAAAATTCTGCTCGGCACACGAAACGGTATGTGCATTAAGTTTGAAGAAACCGACGTTCGTCCTATGGGCAGAGGCGCATCCGGCGTTACGGGTATTAAACTTAAAGGCGACGACAGAGTTATAAGCGCCGAGGTTTGCAGAGAAGGCGCAACCGTGCTTACCGTTACAGAGAACGGTTTCGGTAAAAAGACATCTCTGGAAGAGTACAAAACACAAAACCGTGCAGGTAAAGGTGTTACAGGCTATAAACTTACCGATAAAACAGGCCTTGTTGCTGGTTTTAAAGTGGTAGACGAGGGCGACGACCTTATGGTTATAACCTCAGACGGCATAATTATCCGCACATCTACCGACGAAATCAGCGAGTTTGGCAGAGTAACACAGGGTGTAAAAGTTATGCGTTTAGACGAGGGCGTTAAGGTTGTTTCAATCGAGCGCACCGCTAAAGAAGATGAAGGAGAACAAGAGGCAGAAACACCTGAAACTGCTAATCCAACAGAAGAATAATTTAAAAAGGAACTCGCCTTGAGTTCCTTTTTCCTTTTCAAATACACAAATTTGATGCCATAAAAAGCCAGTTAATGTAAAAAAATGACAAAATATATAATTAGATATAAAAAAATATTGAAATTATCTTCAAAATGTGGTATGTTATTAGTATGAATTTTGATGAAAAGAAGGGACTTTGTTATGGAAAAGATTTACACAGGTAAAACTAAAGACGTATACAGCCTTGATAATGGCAACGTAATGCTTAAATTCAAAGACGACTGTACAGGTAAAGACGGCGTTTTCGATCCCGGTGAAAATACTGTCGGCTTAACTATTGAGGGCATAGGCAAGGCAAACTTAAGAACTTCTGTTTATTATTTTGATATGCTTAAAGAAGCAGGCATCAAAACTCACTATGTGAGTGCAGACGTTGATAACGCTACTATGGAAGTACTTCCTGCTACTGTTTTCGGTCACGGTCTTGAGGTTATCTGCCGCCTTGTTGCTACAGGCAGTTTTATCCGCAGATACGGCGAATATATGGAAGACGGCACTCCCCTTGAGGGCGGTTATGTAGAGTGCACTTTCAAAAATGACGAAAAAGGCGATCCGCTTGTTACTATGGAAGGGTTAGCAGCGCTCGGCGTTATGACACCCGAGATGTTTGAAAGCATGAAAGAGCAGACACTTAAAATCACAAAAATCGTTGCAGACGATTTAAAATCTATCGGTCTTGATTTGTGGGATATCAAATTCGAGTTCGGTTACAATAATGGCGAGGTTATCTTAATTGACGAGATTGCTTCAGGTAATATGCGTGTTTACAAAGACGGCAAAATCGTAGACCCCGTTGAACTTACAAAACTTATTTTAGCAAGATAATTTAAAAAGCCACTCTGATGAGTGGCTTTTTTAGGTAAAAGGTAATAGCGAAGAGTGAAAAGGTAATGTTCAAAATTGCAAAGCAATTTTGTTCCATACTTATTACTTATTCACTATTACTTTTTACTTAATTTTATATTCTGCTGCGCTTTCCAGTTCTTCTTCTATCCGCAACAGTCGGTTATACTTTGCCACACGCTCGCTTCTGGCAGGTGCACCGGTTTTAATCTGTCCTGCGTTCATAGCAACGGCAATGTCTGCAATGGTGGTGTCCTCTGTTTCGCCGCTGCGGTGCGATATAACTGCGCTATAGCCTGCCTTGTGCGCCATTTCTACTGCGTTCATAGCCTCGGTGATGGTACCAATCTGGTTTATTTTAATCAGTATTGAGTTACCGGCACCTTTTTTTATGCCGTCTTTTAATCTCTCGGTGTTGGTTACGAATAAATCGTCGCCTACAAGTTGAATTTTATTACCCAATCTTTCGGTTAAAAGTTTCCAACCCTCCCAGTCGTCCTCGCCTACGCCGTCCTCAATGGAAAATATTGGGTAATCGTTGCACAAACTTTCCCAATACGCAACCATTTCTTCACGTGAGAGGTGTTTGCCCGATTTTGGCAGAGTATAACCGTTGTCGTCTGCCCATTCTGATGCTGCGGCGTCTATGGCGAGTACGAAATCCTCGTCTGTTTTGTATCCTGCAAGGCCTATTGCAGCCATAATTGCTTTGATTGCGTCCTCGTCGCTTTCAAGTGACGGTGCAAAGCCGCCCTCATCGCCTACTGCGGTAGATTTGCCGTCCTCTTTAAGCACTTTTTTTAGTGTATGGTAAACTTCTGCACACATCGCAAGTGCGTGAGAAAAACTTTGCGCACCGATTGGCATAATCATAAACTCCTGAATGTCTACGTTGTTGTCTGCGTGCGCACCGCCGTTTAATATGTTCATCATCGGTACGGGCAGAACGTGTGCGTTAGAGCCGCCAAGGTACTGATAAAGGCTTAACCCAAGCGCATTTGCAGCCGCTTTTGCACACGCTGCAGAAACGGCGAGGATTGCATTTGCGCCGAGTCGGCTTTTTGTGGGCGTTGCGTCTAACGAACACATAGTATGGTCTATTTTAATCTGGTCGAGCACGTTCATACCCGTAATGTGCTCGGCGATTTCGCCGTTGATGTTGTCAACTGCCTTTAAAACGCCTGCGCCGTTGTAGCGCTCATCTCCGTCACGCAGTTCAGTAGCCTCGTATATACCGGTAGATGCGCCCGACGGAACGGACGCTCTGCCAACAAATCCGCCCTCTGTGATAACCTCTGCCTCAACTGTGGGATTACCGCGCGAATCGAGCACTTCTCTGCCGTGAATCTGGATAATTTCAATGTACTGTTTCAAAATTTCACCTTCCATCATTATTTTATAGGTATATTGTTGCAATTCGGGGCAAAATATATACATAATTTTTCCTAATATTATTATTGACAAAAATGCTTAATTGGATTACCATATATTTATGTGTAACTGAAAGGAGTTATTATGGATACATCTGTGGTGGTAAATCAGGTGCTGATGCTGTTTTTTCCCGTTGTCATCGGCTATATTATAATAAAACTCGGCGTAGTTAAAGAAGAGTTTACAAAGAATTTATCTTCTTTTATCTTTAACGTAACATTGCCATGCGCTATAATTTCTGCGTTGCAGTTCGACTTTGACCGCCAGATTCTTATAAAAAGCGCATTGCTTATATTTATTTCGGTAATTGTAACGGTGTTTTCGTGGGCGTTCGGTCTGGGCACGGCAAAAGTGCTTAAAGCAAAGGACTTTTCAAAAAACGTAATAGTATATTCGCTTATGTTTTCAAACTTTTCGTTTATGGGCTATCCTATAGCGCAGGCGTTTATGGGGGACGAAGGTCTTATGTACGCAACTATGTTTTCCCTTCCTTTGTACGTTATGGTACAGTCATGGGGAGTTGCGCTTATAAATAATGAGGGTGAAAGAAAATTCAAAAAAACATATATATTAAACGCGCCGTTGATTGCGGCTGTTATAGGATTTATAATGTTTTTAACAGGTTTCAGATTTCCGACGGCTGTTGACGGAACGATAAGTATGCTCGGCTCTATGACCACCCCACTTGCAATGGTAGTAGTTGGGCTTTCGCTTTCTGCAGAGCCTTTAAAAAACACTTTTACAAGTATGCGCTTTTATGTGGTGGCACTTTTAAGGCTTGTTGTTCTGCCGCTTATAGTGTTTTATGTGCTGAAAGCATTAAATATAAATATCGACATCTGCAGAGTAAGCGCAATAATAACAATGATACCCGTAGCGGCAAATATAATAGTAACCTCTGCCACATACGGAAAAGACACCACCGACCCTGCAAGGGCGGTACTTCTTACAACGGTACTGTCGGTTATAACAATTCCGTTGATGGGTTTTATACTTTTTTAATAAATTTAAAGAAATTTTATAAAAAATGTTCCACATGGAACATTTTTGTGTTATACTATATTAAACGAATAAAAAATCAATATCCGTATGCGCCTAAACATTGCAAGCGCAGGAGGATATTTGTTTTAAAAACTTGACACAACAAATTAATATCATTCCACACTTGCGGCTTTTAGGTGTGTCCGGTTATTAATTTGATATAATTGTAGAGAGATGTGATATTACAAAATTTCGTCTAAATATGCTCAAACGGAATTTTGTAATATCACATCAAACGGAATAATACGAAAGGACGATGTCTTAAATGGGCAAGTGTATTGCCGTGGCAAATCAAAAAGGCGGCGTAGGTAAAACAACAACTGCAGTTAATTTAAGTGCTTGTCTTGGTGCAAAGGGTAAAAAAGTGCTTCTGCTTGACACCGACCCGCAAGGTAATGCTTCAAGCGGTCTTGGTGTGGACAAATCTCAAGCGGAGTACTCTATATATAATGTTTTAATCGGCGATGTTTCTCTGGAACAGGCGGTTGTGCATACAGAGTTTGAAAATCTTGATTTGTGCCCTTCTAATATAGAACTTGCCGGTGCGGAAATTGAACTCGTTTCAATGGAAGACAGAGAACTTTTAATGAAACGTGCCGTTGCACAAATCAAAAACGACTACGACTTTATAATTATAGACTGTCCGCCGTCACTTGGACTTATAACTTTAAATGCATTTGTTTGTGCAGATACCGTTATGATACCTATTCAGTGTGAATACTACGCGCTTGAGGGACTCAGCCAGTTGATGAACACTATCCGCACTGTTAAACGCTCGTTAAATCCTGCGATAGATATTGAGGGAGTGCTTTTAACTATGTTTGACACTCGCACAAACCTTTCTATTCAGGTGGCAGACGAAGTAAAAAAATACTATCCGCACAAAGTGTACGGAACAGTAATACCGAGAAATGTGCGTATAAGCGAGGCACCCAGTTTTGGTGAGCCTATAAACATTTACGACAAACACTCTAAAGGCGCAGAAAGTTATATGGACTTGGCCGCCGAGGTAATTGCTGCAAACTAAAATTACATAAAGATTGGAGATAAATATGGCTAAAAAAGGACTTGGAAAAGGGCTTGAGGCTTTGTTTACCGGAATAGACACCACCTCTGCCGGAGAAACAGTTGTTGAACTTAAAATATCAGAGGTAGAGCCGGACAGAAGTCAGCCAAGACGTGATTTTGACGAAGTAAAACTTGCAGAACTTGCAAGTTCAATTAAAGAACACGGCGTTATAACACCTATTATTGTTAAACGTCTTGAAACCGGATTTTATCAGATTGTGGCGGGCGAGCGCAGATGGCGTGCGTCCAAGATTGCCGAGGCAAAAACTATCCCCGCCATTGTGCGTGATATGGACAAGGGCAGCCTTTACGAAATATCTATGATTGAAAACCTGCAGCGTCAGGACCTTAACCCCGTGGAAGAGGCAAAAGGCTATAAACGCCTTATGGACGAGTTTGAAATGACACAGGAGCAGATTTCAAAAAAACTCGGTAAAAGCCGTTCATCTGTTGCAAACTCATTAAGAATACTTAATCTGCCTAAAGAGGTAATAACACTTTTAGAAACTGCTCAACTTTCTTTCGGTCATGCAAAGGTACTTCTCTCGTGTGAAGACGAGAAAAAGCAAATTGCTCTGGCAACAAAAGTTGTGCAGGAGGGTATGAGTGTACGTGAACTTGAGCAGGCGATAAAAACTCCTGACAAAAAAGAGTCTAAACCAAAAAAAGTAGACCTTAATATGAAACTTGCCCTCAAAGCGTATGAAGACAAAGTAACAAAAGGTCTTGGTACAAAAGTTAAAATTGTCGGAAGCAAAAATAAGGGTAAAATTGAAATCGAATATTACGGCACAGAAGATTTGGAAAGAATTGTTAATTTGATGAAAATCTAAGAAAAAACGACCTTTAAAATTGCATTTTAAAGTATGTTTTTAAATGCCGCCTTATGATTTCACATTGAAATTTTAACATCTTTTATGTTTTAATATTACCCCGAATTAAGCGGGTGCGAAAAATCAATACAAAATTTGTTCCACGTGGAACAGAAATTCTAAAGGAAGTGTAACAATGAAGTCAAAAACTAAATTTTTATGGATGTATACCATAATTCTGTTTTCCGTTGCATTAATACTTATATTGTTTGCCGGAATGACGCAGAAGGATTATGCAGAGGAAATAGATGCCCACAAGACTGCAGCAGTCGGTATGCAGAAAAGCGTTTCCGAACTTTCCGAGGCAAATATGAAATTGCGGCAGGAAAATGAACAGATAAAGGCAAAGGAAACAGAAAACAGTGAACTTATGCACACGATGAATGAGAATATCGACGTGTTCAACACCCTTTCATCAGCACTTCGTGAATACGATATGGGCAAAAAGGAAAATGCACGCGAACTGTTGAAAGACCTTGATAAAGAGGGGCTTACAGAACCACAGCGTTACCTTTATAATAAAATAATGAAATAATTTGTGGAAAAAGGAGATATAAAAAATGTTAGACATCAAAAGATTGCGTGAAGACACAGAAAATGTAAAAGCGGCTCTTGCCAGAAGAAAAGAGGAAGTCGACATCGACGCTATTTTGGCGGTTGACGCAAAGCGCAGAGAGGTGCTCTTTGAGGTAGAACAACTCAAAAGCCGTCAGAACGAAGTAAGCAAGCAGATTCCTGCTATGAAAAAAGCGGGCGAAGACACCACCGCTATTTTCAAAGAAATGAAAGAACTTTCTGAGAAAATCAAGGATTTTGACGAACAAATCCGCACATTAGACGAAGAACTTAATATGAAAATGCTCTCTGTTCCCAATATCCCGAACGCTGATGTTCCCGATGGCGATACAGACGAAGATAATATAGAAATCCGCCGTTGGGGCGAGCCTACAAAGTTCGACTTTGAGCCAAAAGCACACTGGGACGTAGGTGCAGACCTCGGTATTTTAGACGCCGCAACCGCCGCAAAGGTTACAGGCACACGCTTTACATTCTATAAAGGTTTAGGCTCAAGACTTGAAAGAAGCGTTATAAACTTTTACTTAAACACTCACACAGACAACGGCTATACAGAGATTTTCCCGCCGTATATGGTGCACCGCCGTTCTATGATAGGAACAGGTCAGTTGCCTAAGTTTGAAGAGGACGCATTCAAAACAAACAACGATTATTTCCTTATACCTACAGCAGAGGTGCCAGTAACAAATATGCACCGTGACGAAATCCTATCTGCAGACCAGTTGCCGCTTAAATATGCCGCATATTCAGCGTGCTTCAGAGCAGAGGCTGGCTCGGCAGGTAAAGATACACGCGGTCTTATCCGTCAGCACCAGTTCAACAAAGTAGAACTTGTTAAATTCACCACTCCAGAAACATCTTACGAAGAACTCGACAAACTTACCGCTGATGCAGAAAAAGTTTTGCAGATGCTCGGTCTGCCGTACAGAGTAGTGCGTATCTGCGTAGGTGACCTTGGCTTTACCGCTGCTAAAAAGTACGATATTGAGGTATGGATGCCCAGTTACAACAGATATGTTGAAATTTCTTCATGCTCTAACTTTGAGGACTTCCAGGCAAGACGTGCTAATATTAAATATAAAAATTCCCCCACAGACAAAGCACAGTTTGTACACACCATCAACGGTTCTGGTGTGGCAATCGGCAGAACTGTTGCGGCAATTCTGGAAAACAACCAGAACGCCGACGGCAGCGTAACTATACCCGAGGTTTTAAGACCGTATATGGGCGTAGACGTAATTAAACCTGAATAAAATTAAAAAAAGCGTCGCATCTCGCACTATTTTACACACTTATGTACACATAAGTACACCGCGTGTGAAAAATAGCACAATCTACTCGCTTTTTTTGAATTTTGTTTTGATTATCAAAATATTATCTGCAAAATAAGCAGCAGACAAATCCCCGGAACACCCAACAACCCCGTCACCAATGCGGTGATGGGGTTTATTCCTATATAAATACCCAAAAAAGGCCGCAGCAGATTTAAAAGGCACAGCACAAACGCACCTATAATGCTGTTTGCTATAAGTTTTACTGTAAAGCGTATAGGCTTAAAAAATATTTTTGTTATTACAAATAATATAAGCAACCCCAGTATGTAACCTACTGCCGACGAAAAACCAATCAAAAAATCAACCCCTTGTCCGTGTTTATATATGTATATTTTTAAAAAATAAAATTATGATAGAAATGGAAAGTATTTTTATAAAGCACCGACTTGACAAAAAATAATATTAAGGGTATACTTTATTATGCACTTGATAATAATTTAAGTATCCGGGGGCGTAATGGTTTCGACGGGGTATCTGAAACATTAGGTGCGGGCAGCGGCGGAGACCGCTTTATCAACTCCAAAACTTAAATATAAAAGCTAACAATAATTTAGCATACGCTGCCTAATTTAAAGGCGGCCGTCCACCCTTTGAGTACCGCGGCTTAGGCTTGGGCGTCAGACAGCGGTGAACGTGAACGGATTTCTTGGTCCCGGAAGCCGTCACGGAGCAGGGACAACCCGATGCGGCACGTTTTGTCTGTGTTGAGCCGCAGCGGGTAATTAACACAGACTACGCCCGTAGTACCCGATGTGGATGGTGTTTCGGACGGGAGTTCGACTCTCCCCGCCTCCATAATGT
>JAZSLD010000063.1:0-5626 GCA_045535195.1 Clostridia bacterium
CCCATAAAGATTTCCTGCTCTTTTACCTCGCCTGTTTCTTTATTGATAAGCCGCACTTTAATTTTAAGAGGTTTTGAATATGTGGCATCACGTGCCTTACATTCTTCAATAGAATATTTTGGGTCGTCTTCCAGATAGTAGTCGCTGAATTCCAGCACAAGATTACCCGAGTAATCGCAAATCGGGGAGACATCTTCCAATACTTCTTTTAAACCCTTATCAATAAACCATTGATAAGAATTTTTCTGTATTTCGATTAAGTTTGGCATTTCAAGAACTTCGGTTGATTTTGCATAACTCATTCTCTCATTTTTGCCAAGCTTGATAGGATGTACCATAAAACTAATCACCTCATATTTTTTTTAAGTATAAAACGTGCGGTGCAATATACCCTATTTTGTGCTGAAAATACTTGGAAATTTAACCAAAAACAACACGAAAGATACATGGATATTTTGTAGTAATAAACAAACTCCATGCACCAAAACGGGATATGATTGCAATTTACAATAATAACATACCTTGGTCAATATGTCAAGCACAAATTTAAAAATTTTTTCGGGCTTTTTATGTACGAAAAAAGCAGTCTTTAACCGACCGCTTTTTCTGATACTTGTCCAAAACAAGCATCTATTACATCGTGGATTGTTTTGGCACATACTATCTCCATACCAAAATCTTCAAACATCTCCTGATAATTCTCGTGCGGGATTATAACCTTTTTAACTCCTGCCCTGCGTGCGGCGTCGAGTTTTGCCGACACTCCGCCGACGGGCTTTACCTTGCCCATAATGGAAAGTTCGCCCGTCATGGCGATTTCTGCAGGAACAGGAATTGAAAGCACAGACGAGTATACTGCGCAAAACATTGCTATACCCGCAGACGGGCCGTCAACCGGAACACCGCCCGGAAAATTAAGATGGATATTATAGTTGTTATAATCAATACCGAAAATATTTTTAAGCACCGTCATAACATTGGTGGCGGCGGCTTTTGCAGAACTGATCTTTTTTAGTTTCTGTCCCCTGCCCTCAAACTCCTCTTCGTCAACTATCCCCGTAGTAATCAGTTTGCCTGCGCCCGTTGCACATTTCTTGGCAGATGCCTCTACCTCCATAACTGTACCATGGTCCCTGCCCGCTACGGCAAGTCCGTTTATAACGCCAATCTCGCTTTCCTTAGTTGCAGTTTTTTCTATAATCGGGCTGTATCTGCCGAACTCTATAACCCATTCAATATCTTTAACTTCTATTTTTCGTCTGCCGTCTACAAGTACGGAACTTCCGGCTATCTGCACAATGTTTACCGCATCTCTGCCGTTGCACGCATATCTTGCTATAAGCCCTGCACATTCGTCGGACAAGTCAAAACCGCCTTTTGCGGCTGCGCCTTGTGATATGCTTTCAACCTCAGACGCCGAAAGCGGCTCAAAAAACACCTCTACACATCTGGAACGTATTGCCTCGGGAATTTCTTCGGGTGTTCTGGTAGTTGCGCCGACTAAACGGAAATCTGCCGGAAGACCGTTTTTAAAAATCTCGTGTATATGCTGTGGAATGTTGCTGTCGCCGCTGGTGTAATACGCACTTTCAAAAAACACACGTCTGTCCTCTAAAACCTTTAAAAGTCTGTTCATCTGTATAGGGTGAAGTTCGCCTATCTCATCTATAAACAAAACTCCGCCGTGTGCTTTTGTTACCGCACCGGGTTTCGGCTGCGGCACACCTGCATTGCCGTAAGCGCCCGCCCCCTGATATATAGGGTCGTGCACAGAGCCTATAAGGGGATCTGCAATGCTTCGCTCGTCAAAACGCATTGTGGTGGCATCGGTTTCTATAAACTTGGCATCACGCGTAAACGGCGAAAGCGGACTTTCTTTTGCACATTGAAGTATAATTCTTGCCGCAGCAGTTTTGCCTACCCCCGGAGGACCGTATATAATAACGTGCTGGGGATTAGGTCCGCAAAGTGCGGCTTTAAGCGCACGTATGCCCTGCTCCTGCCCTATTATATCGTCCATTGTGGCAGGTCTGGTTTTTTCGCACAACGGTACGGAAAGGCGCACCAGTTCCATACGTTTAAGTTTGTCCATTTCCTTTTTGGAATCTGTACTGATAGCGCTTTTGCTCTCTCTTTGCGAGCGCAGAAGCGACAAAAAATATATACCCGTTATTACAGTAAATATCAACTGTACACCCATTAAAACAGTAGCGGTCATATGCATCTCTCCATACTTTTTTAGTTATAATTTTTGCAAGCAGATGCAATTTATTCTGTGAAGTTTTCCCAAAATATTGATTTTGACTTTTAATATCCTGATTTTTGTGTTATTATTTATATATATAATAATGTTGAAATTTATTGTTGTAAATATTTTAAATCCATGTTATAATATAATTTACTCTATTACCACAAACGAGGTAGACATATGAAAAAACATATTTTTGGCTTTATAATAAATATTATCATTGCTGCGGTGCTGTCGGCAGGTGCGGCTGTTTTTCCGTATGCGTCTGTGCTTATAATGACAGTAAGCGCAATATTTTTTATGGTTTGCGCATATACGCACAAAATAAGCGAAACACTTATTTTACTTATAGCGTCACTTTCGGCAATAATTGCGGCAAAGTGCGCTTCGGCAGTAAATGCAGATAACCTGCTCACTTCGGTATCGCTCCTTTGCCTTACATCTTTAAGCGGTGCGGTTATAGGTTTATCAGCAAAATCCAAAAGCAGTTTCCGTATGGTTATTGCCGGCGGAACATTTGCAAATCTTGCATCGTTTCTGATTGATTTTGCAGTTTTGAAATTCCGTCATAATTTAGACCTTGGCGAAGAACTTATAAACAAACCTGTTGCAGACTTTTTTGAAGCCTACAGTCAAATTCTTTCTTCTGCAAACATAACCGGTGCAGAAAACATCATCGAGGTAATGGGCGAACTGCAATGGTATATGCAGCAAATGCTCGCCACCGTAGTGCCGTCTGTACTAATAATATTATGCGCATTGTTTGCATATGTAACATTTGTTATCGGCAGAAAATTTATATTTAAAAAGCATGGCATTGTGATGGAAAATTATCCGCACTTCTGGCAGTTGCAACTGCCAAGGTTGGCATCAATGGCGCTGGCAGTGCTTTTTATAGTTACATTTTTTATGAACTCCTCTGCCGTTGCAGGAGCAATAACAAACATTATAATAATATTATGCGCACTTTATGTAATGTGCGGATTATCGGTTGCTGATTTCTTTTTAAGAAAAAAACGTATCCATTGGGTAATACGTATTGTTATATATGCTGTTGCGTTTACAGTTTTAAGCGTAATAGGCGTGCTTATACCCGTGGCGAACATACCTTCAATTCTTCTGTTTACAGGGGTTATCGACGGTATGTTTGATTTCAGGCGGTTGCGTTCAGGAGGCGAAAAATATGAAGCATAAACGGATATTTAAAACTCTTGCGCTTAATGTCGGCTATTATATATGGATAATATTTACCTTTGCGGCAGTTACTTTTATGTACGACTACAAAGTAGCACTTGTTGAACTGGCACTCGCTGTTGCATTGCTTGTTTTCTTTCTTAAAATGCGTATTGTACGCAAAAATACTATAAGCGATTATGTAAAGTCGCTCTCTCGCTCGCCCGAAAGCGGCAGAGCAGACACCCTGGCAAAATTCCCTCTGCCCGTGGTTATGCTTCAACTCGACGGAATGATAGTCTGGTGCAACGAACTTTTTAACAATATGATTGGCGAACAGCACCTTGCAGATACGCCCATAACAGACTTTGTGCCCGATTTTGACATTGACCTGTTCCGCAAGGAAGATACAAAAGTATCTTACGACTTAGAGCATAACGGCAGGTACTACCACGTGTTCGGCAATATTACCCGTGCACGGCATATGCCGGACGACCACCTGATAGTTCTTTACTGGGACGACCGCACAGGTTATGAGATGATTAAAAAGAAATATTATCAGGAAAAATCGGTCTGCGCCGCAATTATAATTGATAACTACGAAGATGTTATGCAGGATACCCCCAATGCAGACAAACCTCAACTTGCCGCTGCGATTGAAGAAAAAATCGAAGCATTTGCAAGCGAGAATAACGCTATCGTGCGTAAATACGAAAAAGACAGGTACATTATGTGCGTGCAAAAGCAGTATGTTGATAAAATGATAGAAAAGAATTTTGACATCTTAGACACTATCCGAGAAATAAACGTCGGCAACAAAATGTCGCCCACATTAAGTATCGGCATAGGTATGGGCGGCGACACTCTTGCAAAGAACGAATCATACAGTTTTTCAGCACTCGATATGGCACTTGGCAGAGGTGGCGACCAGGCGATTATAAAAGACGATGACCAGTATTACTTCTACGGCGGTAAAAGTCAGGAGATTGAAAAACGCACACGTGTTAAATCAAGGGTTATTGCACTCGCCATACGTGAACTTATATCAAACTCTGATGATATTATCATTATGGGACACAAAAACGCAGATATTGACGTTTTAGGTGCGGCAATGGGTCTGCGCCGTGCGATAGTAAACTGCGGCAAAGACGCAAAAATACTTTTAGACACTTACAACGAAACCGTACAGCGTATGCTTTCAAAACTCGGCAGCGACTACGACGGCGTATTTATAAAACGTGGCGCAGCTAATGAAATTGCAGACAAAAACACGCTGGTGTTTGTTGTAGACACTCATAAATTTTCTCTTGTTGAAGAAGAAAATCTTCTTAAAACGTCAGAAAAAATTGTTCTTATAGACCATCACAGACGAAGCACAGACTTTATCGACAACTCAGTTATCACCTACCACGAGCCGTATGCGTCGTCAACGTGCGAACTGGTTACAGAGGTTATACAGTATATGGACTTAAACCCCAACCTCACCGAACTTGAAGCGCAGGCGTTGTATGCAGGTATTTATATGGACACCAAAAACTTCTCGTTTAAAACCGGTGTACGAACATTTGAGGCAGTTTCGTATCTGCGTCGGGCGGGTGTTGATACAGCCGAAATTAAAAAACTGTTCCGTATGAATTACGACAAAGTTATCAAAAAAATGGCAATCATTGAAAATGCGCATATGGCAGAAAAATCGTATATGGTTTCAATGTGCGAAAAAACCGACGACGATATGCTTACAATAGTTGCGCAAGCGGCAGACGAACTTTTAAATATAACCAATGTAAAAGCCGCATTCGTTATATGCGATATGGGCGGTCAGATAAATATAAGCGGTCGCTCTTTCGGTGATGTGAATGTTCAGGTAATACTTGAAAAACTCGGCGGCGGCGGTCACATATCCATTGCCGGCGCACAGATAAGCGGTAAAACCAAAGAGGAAGTCTACGACGACCTTTTAGCGGCAATTGCCGAATATAAAGCAAGTTTATAATGCAGAAAGGATTGATATATAAATGAAAGTTATTTTTATGCAGGATGTTAAAGGTTAGGGCAAAAAAGGCGAAGAAAAAAACATCGCAGACGGATACGCACGCAACTTTTTGCTGCCCAGAGGGTTAGCGGTTGAAGCAACTGCTGCCAATATCAACAACTTAAAAGGACAGAAAGAGTCGCAGGCATACAAAAAAGAACAGGAAATAAAAG
>JAZSLD010000132.1:0-2385 GCA_045535195.1 Clostridia bacterium
TGATATTATGAACAAACTGGCACGTTCTGTACTTACTTTATACTCTTACGACACCAACCCCGACAGTTGCGATATTAAAAACATTCTGCGTCAGTCGGTGCAGTTGATTGCGCAGATGCCGATACTCGGCGCATACGCTTACCGTGCAAAACGTCATTATTTCGATAACTCAAGCCTTATTCTGCATCAGCCGAAAAGAGATTTCTCAATCGCTGAAAACTTACTGCGTATGCTGCGCTCGAACAAGACATTCGACCCCGCAGAGGCAGAGATACTCGACCTTGCGCTTATGCTCCACGCAGAACACGGCGATGGTAACAACTCTACATTTACCTGCCGAGTGCTCTCGTCATCGGGCACTGATACTTACGGCGCTATTGCGGCGGCTATAAGTTCTTTAAAAGGTCCGCGTCACGGTGGTGCAAACGCTAAAGTTATACAGATGTTTGAGCATATCAAAGCCAACGTAAACGACTGGACAGACGAGCAGGAAGTTTACGAGTACCTTACCAAAATTGTACGCAAAGAAGCGTTTGATAACTCCGGTCTTATCTATGGTATGGGCCACGCTGTTTATACAACCTCCGACCCCCGTGCAGTTATATTGAAAGAAAAAGCAAAACTTCTTGCTGAAAGAACAGGCAATATTGAAGAGTTTAATCTTTATGAAATGGTTGAGCGCCTCGGCAAAGAAGTGCTTAAAGCAGAAAAAGACCCAACCAAAGTTGTCTGCGCAAATGTGGACTTCTACTCAGGTTTTGTTTACAGAATGCTTAACATTCCGCCCGAAATGTTCACACCTATATTTGCTATGGCTCGTGTTGCCGGCTGGTGTGCACACAGAATTGAAGAGGTTATCTCAGGTGGCAGGATTATACGCCCTGCATACAAGGCAATCTGCAGAAACGGCTCTCACAAGGTTAATGAATAATTTAAAAGGTGCGAAATTCTTCGCACCTTTTTTATTTAAGAAATTTATTTATCGGATCAACCAGTTTTACAAAAATCTTAACCACAACACCCGTAAGCGCCGCAACAATCAACGTACCCTCACGTATGCCGTGGACTGCGCCGCTAAACAGAATTACCGACACAAGCGCAGAGAACGCAACGTAGCATACGTCGAACACGATTTTTATTGTACCGAAACTGATGCCCAGTTTTTCGGATAAAATCTGCACAACGGACTCTCCTGCGTTCATTATAACGCTTGCGGTTACGGCGAGCGTTATGCCAAAGCCAAGAACCACAGAGCCGATTACAACCATAACAATCTGCACCGCATACGAATTAATGGGTATCGGGCTTACTATAATAACACCCAAATCCGTAAAATACCCAAACAGAGCAGACAGCGGGATTTGCAAAAGTTGTATAGGCCTAAACTGCCTGCGAAGAATTGCCTTTTGCACAAGAACGAGCATAAAGTTTGTAACAACCAGCCATACACCTATAGAAATACTGTCAAAACGTATGCTTAGCACATTCGCAAGCGACGATATGGGCGAAACTCCCAAGCCGCCGATTTTAGTAAATGCTACACCAAGTCCTGAAAAAAACAGGCTTATTATAAATAACACATACCGCTTTGCTATTTCCTTTTTAGGCATAAGCGGTTTTTTTGTGGCTTTAGCCGTGTTTACTATTCTCATGAGTATTTTTGCAACACAATATATATGGCTTTTGTTTTAAATTAACTCAAATCAGTTAATCGGTCTGATTTATAATTCTGTTTACAGACACTAAAAAAATTAAAAGTCACACTTTGTTGTGTTTTGCTCCTTCTATGTAAATTTCTGTAAGTTCGCCCAAAGGCAAGTCGTCGGGAAGTTCAAATTCACCGAATTTAATACGTTTTAAATATGTAACGGTTTTGCCAACTGCTTTAAACATCAGTTTTACCTGATGGAACTTGCCCTCGCATATACGCACCAGCGCAGACGGCTTTTCGCCGTCAAGCAATGTAAGTTCCGCTTCTTTGCAAGTATAGCCGCCCTCAATGGTTATGCCCTCTGCAAAGGCTTTAACGTCATCTTCCGTTGCAGGAGTATCAAGTTGTGCATAATACGTTTTGTAAACGTGCTTTTTTGGCGAGAGCACATTATGCGCATACGCACCGTCGTTTGTAAGTATTAAAAGCCCCTCGGTGTCGATATCAAGTCTGCCGACGGGGAACAGGTCAAAATGGCGGTACTGTTCGGGAACAAGGTCTATAACGGTTGGATATTTAAAATCCTCTGTAGCGCTTACATACCCTGCAGGTTTATTGAGCATAAGGTAAACAAATTCACGGTACTCAACAGCAACACCGTTTACACAAACTTTGTCTGTGTTCTCATTTATATGTATATCGCTTTTTTTAACGGGCTTTCCGTTTACGGTAAT